>NZ_JBEXUE010000192.1:0-17638 GCF_040614275.1 Streptosporangium sp. NPDC006013 | reverse complement strand
TGTTCCGGCGGTGCGGACGACGGGACACTCAGCGCACTCGCCGGCCCACATCCCGGCGGGGACGACATTGTCGAACGAGCGCCCACCTGTGGCCGGGGAGCCATCGGCGCGCCGTCGTTGTCGCGCGGTTCAGCCCGCGCCCCGAGCGGCAGCGGCGCACCCCGGAGGAGAGTGAGGAGACGCCGCCGTTGTCCCTGCCCACCGCCCGTCGCGTGTCTCTCCCGCAGTTCGCACCACCCGGGTATCGCAACCCGGTCCAGCGCCCCTCCGCGTCAGCAGATCTTGCCCGGCACGGCCGCGGTGGCCGTCAGCAGATCCCGTACGAGGCCGAGATCGATCATTTCCGGCTTACGGAAGCGCAGGCAGCCCTTGCCCATGTCCTGCCCGGCCAGGCGCTGCTCGAAGGCCTCGCGGACATCGCTGCGCAGGAGATAGAAGGAGATGTACTGCTTCTGGCTTGCGAAGGCGATTTCAACGGCACCGTCCCGCTGGTACGCGGGCATTCCATACGCCATGACCTCGGTGAAGCCCTTGAGCTCCGTACGGCACAGTTCGCGTAGGTCGGCCAGGACCGCCCTGCGCTCGTCAGACACCTCGGCGAGGTAGCCGTCCACGCTTTCCACATTGCTTCGCACCATACTCAGAGCGTATGTCGCGTTTGAGCCCCGTACCGTGCACGATCTGGTCGTAACCGCGGGTGCCGTCCCGGGAGGCGGAGCTCTCGCGGATCGCACGGGCGCAGCAGACGACATCGACGCGACGTGCCCTGCCCGAAGCGCGGACGTCGCCCGCCATGATCCTCATGTATCCGGACCGGCTTTTCGCCCCCGGTGACATCACATATCCTCAAAACCCCCCAGCTGACCAGGAGCCACCGTGCCGGCCCACGCGGGAAGCGACCCCATCCTCCCCGAAACACCCGAACTAATCATGATCGGTGTCGTCGCCCTCGGAGTTCTCTTCGCCGCCGTGGCCGTCGCCATTCTGATCCTCGTCCTGCTGATCAAACTGCTCCGCGACTCTTGACGCTCTCGGTGGGAGCCTCGGCTGCAGGGCGATTTCAGTGCCAGGAGCCGACGGCCCAGAGTCGGCGATCAGGGAGCGTGGCCGTCGGCGGGAAGCCGGTCGGGGTGCCAGGGCATCCACTTTCGCTCGACCTCCGCCTCCAGGTCGACCCCGTGATGCCGGGCCATGACCAGGAGCTGCGACAGGACGTCCGCGAGCTCGGACCGGAAGCCCAGCTCCAGCTCGTCGGCGGAGTGCCCCTTGTCCCTGGCCTGGCCGGAGCGCATCAGGAACGCCTGCGTCAACTCGCCGACCTCCTCCTGGAGCTTCAGCAGGAACCAGGTGTCGTCCCGGGTGATCCCGTGCCTGCGCGCATAGGTGCTCGACACCGCCTCGACCTCGTCCGTGAGCCGCCTCAGATCCATGCCGGGAGTGTAGGGGGCAGGTCCGACAACCGCTCTCCGGCGAACCCGTCACGGTCTCATTCCGGATGACGGCCGCCGCCATCCCGCAAATCCACAAATATCAGCTAAATGCCGTAGAAAACCTCAAGGCCCCAGAACCCCGGTGAATTCTTCGCGGCGGATCGGCGCCGAACCGCCGCCCGCGTGGCGCGCGGCATTTACCGCCCGGCCCTCCGCCACTGAATTAAGGTGACATCGCCCGCATCACGTGATCAACCCGTGACAGGGGGCGATCTTCCCCTCAGGCCCTGAAAGCCAAGGTCGAGGAGGGGTTCATGTCCCGCGGACACGCCGTCGCCACGGGATGCGTTCTGCCGGTCAACACGCCATAGCCCGCCCACGTCTCTGTCGCCGGAACGGTGCCGAGGCACCATGACATCGCGGAAAAGGTGACGCGCTCGATGATCTTCATTGCCGGACGGCACACCATCGGGAGCCGGAAGGCCGTGCGCCGGTGACCGCGGCGATCCTGGCCGTGCTCACCGCCGCCTGCAACGCCCTCTCCTCGGTGCTGCAGCGGCAGGCGGCGCGAACCGCACCGCAGAGCCGTGTGTTCAAGCTGGCGCTGATCGGATACCTGATCCGGCAACCCTCATGGCTGGGCGGCATGGGTGCGCTGATCGGGGGCTTCCTGCTGCAGGCGGCCGCGCTGAACTTCGGCGCCCTCGCTCTCGTACAGCCCATTCTCGTCACCGAGCTGCCCTTCACGATGATCCTCGTCTCGCTCATCCTGCACGTCCATCTGGACCGGGGGTCATGGCTGGCCATCGGCATCCTGACCGTCGGGCTGGCCGTCTTCCTCATCTCCGCCGATCCGGGACAGAGCGCGACCCGGTCCCCGACCACGGACCTCTGGCTGATCACCGTGATCGTGACGGTCGGCGTCGCCGCCGGTCTGATCGCGATGGCGAAGATCCGCAGCGGCCCGTCCCGTGGTGCCCTGCTCGGGATCACCTCCGCTCTGGGATTCGCCTTCACCGCCGCGCTGATAAAGGAGAACACCGAGATCTTCGCCGCGGAGGACGCCGCCGTACTGACCAGCTGGTCGCTGTACGCCATGATCGCGGCCGGCCTGTTCAGCGTCTTCGTGCTGCAGAGCGCGCTGAGCAGCGCGTCCCTGGTGGTCGTGCAGCCGACGCTCAACATCGCCGACCCCGTCGTCAGCATCATGTACGGCGTCGCGCTGTTCGGCGAGAACATCCGGCTTGGCTGGTGGGTCGTCCCGGAACTCATCGGAGTGGGGTTGATCTTCTACGGCAGTGTCCGGCTGAGCCGGTCACCGCTCGTCGGGTAGGGGCCTCGCGAAGGTGAGGAAGGACTCCGCGGGCGCGGCGTCGAACAGGGCGGCTCCCCTGGCGATCCGCCGCATCCGTTCCGCCCCGCACCCGAGGCGATCCAGCGCGGTGAGCAGTTCCCCGGCGTCACCCGCGTACATGCTCAGCCCGGCCCGCGCCATGGCCCGCGCGCCGTCCCGGCCGTGGCCGGGAATCGGCCGGTAGGAGATGACCGGCACTCCGGCGGCCATCGCCTCCCGGCAGGTCAGGCCCGCCGCGTTGTCCACCAGCGCGTACGCGGCGGCCATCAGGTCCGGCATGTCGTCGCACCAGCCGAGGGCGACACCGGTGTGCCGCAGCAGGTGGCGCAGCTCGCGGTTGTGCCCGCAGAGGACGACGGGCAGATACCGTCCCGAGCGCGCCAGAACGCGAGCCGTCTCCTCGACTCCGCCCACCCCCCACGCGCCGGCCGAGACGAGGACCAGCCGCTCCCCGGCGCGGGCACCGATCCGGGCACGCACCGGCGCCGCGTCGGCCGCCGGCCGCCGGAACTCCGGGCGTACCAGGGGCGCGTGACAGAACGCCGGGCGGCCGGTCGCGGCGTGAACGGCGCGCGCGGTCGCCTGATCCGAGCACAGGTACCGGTCGTTGCCCGGATGCAACCAGAGCCGATGCGCCGCGAAGTCGGTCAGCAGGACGGTACTGGGAACCGGCAGGCGGCCATGTAGCCTCAGGTGGCCGACCGCCTGCGCGGCCAGGTGGAAGGTCGAGACGACCTCGGCCGGCCTCCGGCGGCGGATGAGCCCGCGCAGCCGTGCCGCGGCCATTATCGTCAGCGGCGAGGTCGGCGGCGCCCGGTCCGGCACGAAGAAGACCCGGTAGATCAGCGCGTACAGCCAGGGCGCGGAGCGCATCATCCAGCCGTACCAACCGCGCAGCGCCACTCCCAGCCGGAACGGCAGCAGCTTCAGGACATCGACGATCTCCGCTTCGACGCCCTCGGCGGCGAGCCGCCTGGCCAGTTCCACCGCGACCGCGTCGTGCCCGGCCCCCATACCGGCACTGACGATCAGCACCGTGCGTCGCGTTGGCATCACGGCCCCCGTGACCCAGACTTGACACGGTGAACCGTGCCGCGTTGGCCCTCGCCGGTCTGGCCATTCTGCACGTGGGGCCCGCGGCGACCTGGCTGCCCTCCGTGCGCCGGCTGCTGCCCGGCCTCGCCGGGGTGGGCCTCGCCGACCATGTCGCGCTGACCTTCGACGACGGGCCCGACCCGCGATCCACACCGCGTTTCCTCGCGGAGCTGGAGCGGCTCGGATGCCGGGCCACCTTCTTCGTCCTCGGCGAGATGCTCCAACGTCACCCCGCGCTGGGCCGCCGCATCGTCGCGGAGGGCCATGAGATCGCGGTGCACGGCTGGTCGCACGAGAACGCCCTGACGACCCGCCCCGGCCGGATGGCGGCCGAGACGCACAGGGCGGCCGATCTGGTCACCGCCGTCACCGGCGTCGATCCCACGTGGTACCGGCCGCCCTACGGCGTCCTCAGCGCCGAGACACTGCTCGCCGCCCGTCTGCGGGGACTGCGTCCCGTCCTGTGGACCGCGTGGGGCAGGGACTGGACACGCTCGGCGAGCCCGGCCTCGGTGCTGGCCACGCTGGCATCCGGCCTGCGGGGCGGGGCGACGCTCCTGCTGCACGACTCCGACCACACCTCGGCCCCCGGCTCCTGGCGGTCGGGGCTCGGTGCCCTGCCCGAACTGGTGAACCGCTGCCGCGCCGCGGGTCTGCGGATCGGACCGCTCCAGGACCACGGCGTCTCCGGCGGCCGCACGCCCCTTCATGACGTTCGTGAGATCACCGCTCCTCGAAAAAACCTGCCGCAAAAGCCGTACCGCTTTTTGTGACGGCTTTTACCCCGACCCGATCCGACTCACCTCCCGGCAAAATAACAACCATTTTTCCAAAGGCAGAGATATAACGCGATACTAAATATTTTCCCAGCTCTCACCGATAAAAACCAGCAGATCGTTCATCCGCGTTTATAACAGCCCGTCGGGGACAACCTCAATTTATGAATTGGAGGGGAGCCGATACGCGGAGCGTCATGCTCAAAGCGCGCAGGGAGAACTTCCCGGTCGCCTCATGTTTACTGCCGCGTACCCATCGCCGCCACCTCCTCGCGGTGTACGGCTTCGCCCGGACCGTCGACGACATCGGGGACGAGGCGCAGAGCGAGGATCCGCTCCGGCTGCTCGACACCGTCGACGACGACCTCGCCCGCCTGTACGCCGGTCGGGCTCCCCGCCTGCCGGTCATCCGCGCGCTCGCGGGTACCGTCGAGACCTGCTCCGTCCCGGCTGAGCCCTTTCACCGGCTGATCGAGGCCAACCGGCGCGACCAGACGGTCAGCCGGTACGACACCTTCGACGACCTGCTCTCCTACTGCGAGCTGTCCGCGAACCCCGTCGGGCACATCGTGCTGCACGTGTTCGACATGGCCGCCCCCTCCCGCCTGGCCCTGTCCGACCGTGTGTGCACGGCGCTGCAGATCATCGAGCACTGCCAGGACGTCGGGGAGGACCACACCCGAGGCCGCGTCTACCTGCCGGGAGAGGATCTGCGCCGGTTCGGCTGCGGCGAGGACGATCTCGCCGCGGCCACCGCCTCGGCGCGGTTGCGCGATGTCGTCGCGCTCCAGACACGGCGGGCCGATCGGCTGCTCGACGAGGGGGACCGGCTCGCCCGATCGGCGACGGGGTTCGCCCGCCTCGCCATCGCGGGCTACATCGCGGGCGGCCGGGCCACCAGCGCGGCACTGGCCCAGGCCGGTTACGACGTTCTCGGCCGCGCCGTACGCCCGCGCGGCGCGCGGTTCCTGACGGCCTGGCTGCGGATCCTCACGAGCAGGGGGTACGACCGTGGACACCGCTGACGCCTACCGGCACTGCGAGCAGATCGTCCGCGGTCAGGCGCGGAACTTCTCCTACGGTCTCCGGCTGCTGCCGACTCCCAAGCGCCGCGCGCTCAGTGCGGTCTACGCGTTCGCCCGCCGGATCGACGACATCGCCGACGGAGACGGCCCCGACGGGCAGCGCCTGACCGAGCTGGCCGCCGCGCGCGCCACACTCGGCACGGCACGGCCCGACCCCGAGGACCCGGTGCTGGTCGCGCTGCACGACACCGCCCTCCGCTACCCACTGCCGCTGTCGGCGTTCGAGGAGCTGATCGACGGTTGCGCCGCGGACGTACGCGGGGAGACCTACGAGCACTTCGACGAGCTGCTCTCCTACTGCCGATGCGTCGCCGGGTCGATCGGGCGGCTCTCCCTCGGAGTCTTCGGCACCGCGGGCACCGGAGACGGCAAGAGCGACGGCAGGGACGCGGCGAGGGTGGCGCACCTGGCGGACGCGCTGGGAGTGGCCCTGCAGATCACGAACATCCTGCGGGACGTGCGCGAGGACCGGCTGGCCGGGCGGACCTACCTCCCCGCCGAGGACCTCAGACAATTCGGATGCACCCTGAACATCGACTCCTCCGGCAGGTTCACCGACCCTCCCGACCGGCTCGCCGCGCTGATGCGCTTCGAGGCCGACCGGGCGCGCGACTGGTTCGACGACGGCATGCGCCTGCTGACCGCACTCGACGTGCGCAGCGCGGCGTGCACCGCGGCGATGGCCGGCATCTACCGGTGCCTGCTCGGCCGCATCGCCGCGGATCCCGCCGAGGCACTGGCCTCGCGGCTGTCACTGCCTCCGTGGCAGAAGGCGATGGTGGCGGCGCGCGCCCTGGCGGGGGCCGCCCGATGAACGGCGCTCCGGTCGCGATCGTCGGTGGCGGGCTGGCGGGCATCGCCGCCGCCGTCGCGCTCGGGGAGGCCGGTCACCGCGTGACCCTGTACGAGGCCCGGCCGAGGCTGGGCGGCGCCACCCACTCCTTCGTCAGGAACGGGCTGAGCGTCGACAACGGCCAGCACGTGTTCCTCCGCTGCTGCACGGCCTACCGCGGCCTGCTCGACCGGCTCGGCGTCGCCGGGCGCGTACATCTGCAGGACCGGTTCGACGTACGGGTGCTCACCCCCGCGGGGCGGTACGGGCGGCTGCGACGCGGGATGCTGCCGGGACCGTTCCACCTGCTGCCGGCGCTGGCCGGATACCAGCTGCTCAAGCCCGCCGACCGGCTGCGCGCGATGCGGGTCTCACTCGCCCTTCGCCGGCTCGACCCGGCCGACCCCGCGCTGGACCTGACCGACCTCGGGAGCTGGCTGACCGCCCACGGGCAGCGCGAGCGCGCGCGACATGCCCTCTGGGAGCTGTTCGCGATGGCGGCCCTGAACGTCGGGGTCGAGGGCGCGGCCCTGGGGCCCGCGGCGATGGTCTTCAAGACCGCGCTGCTCGGCCGGGCGGGAGCCGCCGACATCGGCGTTCCCGCCGTGCCCCTCGGCGAGCTGCACGGCGACGCGGCACGGGCCGCCATCGAACGGCGCGGCGGTGCCGTACGCCTGTCGGCGAAGGTCACCGCCATCGAGCGAGGCTCCGTGATCGTGGACGGCAGCCGGGTCGAGGCGCCCGCCGTCATCGTCGCCACGGCGCACGAGCAGGCCGCGGCCCTGGTCCCCGAACAGGCCGCTCCCGGCAGGGAGCGCTGGCGCGGCCTGGACGCGAGCCCGATCGTCAACGTGCACGTCGTCTACGACCGGCGGGTCACCCGGGTGCCGTTCGCGGCGGTCGTGGACTCGCCCGTGCAGTGGGTGTTCGACAAGACCGGCGCCGCGGGACTGCGCGAAGGCCAGTACCTCGCGGTCTCGGTCTCCGCGGCGGACCAGTGGATCGACGTACCCACCGCGCGGGTGCGAGCCACGTTCGTACCCGCGCTTGAGCAGATCTTCCCGGGAGCGCGGCAGGCACGGATCATCGATTTCTTCGTCACGAGGGAACGTCGCGCCACCTTCCGCCAGTGCCCCGGCAGTGGCGCGCTCCGCCCCGAGGCCGCCACCCGGTGGCCCGGACTGTTTCTCGCCGGCGCGTGGACCGACACGGGCTGGCCCGACACGATGGAGGCTGCCGTGCGTAGCGGACTCAACGCGACCTGCCTGGTCAGGCGTCATCTGAAGAGGGAACGTCCCCGGTGACGGCGGTCATCCCGCCCTCGGTCGTGGCCGCCCGCGGGCTCGTGGAGCCCGTGCTCCGGGACGCCGTGGCCAGGCTCGACCCACTGACCTCGCGCGTCGCCGCCTACCACCTCGGCTGGGCCGACCCGGCGGGCCTGCCCGCCGCCTCCGGCGGCAAGGCGCTACGCCCGGCGCTGGCCGTCCTGTCGGCGAGAGCGGCGGGGGGAAGCCAGGGGCAGGGCCTGCAGGTCGCCGCCGCGGTGGAACTCGTGCACGCGTTCTCACTGCTGCACGACGACATCATGGACGGCGACCGGATGCGGCGGCACCGACCGGCCGCGTGGACCGTCTTCGGCTGCTCCGCGGCCATCCTCGCCGGCGACGCCCTGCTCTCGCTCGCGGGGGAGTTGCTGCTTGAGGAGGGCGGTCTCCCCGGTCTGCGGGCCGCCCGGCACCTGGCCGTCGCCACCCGGGAGCTGATCGCCGGTCAGGCGCTCGACCTGGAGTTCGAACAGCTCACGGACGTGAGCCTGGCGGAGTGCCGGCGGATGTCCACCCAGAAGACCGGCTCCCTGCTGGCCTGTGCCTGCTCGATCGGTGCGACCGTGGTGAACGGCCCCGCTCCGCTGGTCGTCGCCCTGACGGCCTTCGGAACCGAGGCCGGCCTGGCCTTCCAGCTCGTCGACGACCTGCTGGGCATCTGGGGCAGCCCCGAGACGACCGGCAAACCAGTCCTTTCCGACCTGCGTGCCCGCAAGAAGTCGCTGCCGATCGTCGCCGCGCTCACCAGCGACACGCCGGCCGGTGAGCGGCTCGCCCGCCTGCTGGCCGATCCCCTGCCGCTGTCCGAATCCGACCTGCACGACGCCGCCCGGCTCGTCGAGGAGGCCGGTGGCCGGGCGTGGGCCGAGAGCGAGGCCAAGCACCGGCTCGACGCCGCCGAACATCATCTCGCCGGCGCGGACATGCCCCCGGACGTCCGCGCCGAATTCCTGGACATCGTCCGCTTCCTCACATCCAGGGGCCACTGACATGACCACCGTCGCCGCTTCCACTTCCGCCGAACTCACCCTCGACGCGGCATGCGACCACCTGCTCGGTCTCCAGGCGCCCGAGGGGTGGTGGAAGGGCGAGTTGCAGACGAACGTGACCATGGACGCCGAAGACCTGCTGCTCAGGGAGTTCCTCGGTATCCGCACCGAGCAGGACACCGCCCAGGCGGCCCGTTGGATCCGCTCCGAGCAGCGCGACGACGGGACCTGGGCCAACTTCCACGACGGCCCCGGCGACCTGTCCACCACGATCGAGGCGTACGTCGCGCTACGGCTCGCCGGTGACCGGACCGACGCCTCGCACATGCGAGCCGCGGCCCGGTTCGTGCGGGAGTCCGGTGGGATCGAGGCCAGCCGGGTGTTCACCCGGATCTGGCTGGCGCTGTTCGGGCAGTGGCGATGGGAGGACCTCCCGGTGCTGCCCCCCGAGATGATGTTCCTGCCGCGCTGGTTCCCGCTCAACGTCTACGACTGGGCCTGCTGGGCCAGGCAGACGATCGTCCCGCTCACCATCGTGAGCGCGCACCGCCCGGTCCGGCCGCTCCCGTTCGACCTGGCCGAACTGCGTACCGGACGCCCCGCACCACCGCACCCGCACGGGCCGTTCACCGTGCTCGACCGCGTCCTGCACCGCTACCAGCGACGTCCCGTCCCCGGCCTGCGGCGGGCCGCGCTGAGGCGGGCCGCCGAGTGGGTCGTGGCCAGGCAGGAGGCGGACGGGTCCTGGGGCGGCATCCAGCCGCCGTGGGTGTACTCGCTGATCGCGCTGAGCCTGCACGGCTACCCTCTCGACCATCCGGTGATGAGGAAGGGCATCGAGGGATTCGACAGGTTCACCATCCGGGACGAGAAGGGGCGCAGGCTGGAGGCCTGCCAGTCCCCCGTGTGGGACACGGTGCTCGCGATCAACGGCCTTCTCGACGCGGGCCTGCCCGCCGACCATCCCGCCCTCGTCGCCGCCTCCGGCTGGGTGCTCACCGAGGAGATCCGGAGCCGGGGCGACTGGTCCGTACGGCGCCCTTCGCTGGCACCCGGCGGCTGGGCCTTCGAGTTCGACAACGACGGCTACCCGGACATCGACGACACGGCGGAGGCGATTCTCGCCCTGCGCCGGGTGCGTCATCCGGACGCCAGGCCGGCCATCGACCGCGGGGTGCGCTGGATCATCGGCATGGCGTCCCGCGACGGCGGCTTCGGGGCCTTCGACGCCGACAACACCCGCGAGATGTGTAAGAAGCTGCCGTTCTGCGACTTCGGCGCGGTCATCGACCCGCCGTCCGCCGACGTCACCGCCCACGTCGTCGAGGCGCTGGCGCAGGAGCGGCCGGACTCCCCCGTCGTGCGACGTGCCGTCGTCTGGCTGCTGAAGGCGCAGGAGGCGGACGGATCGTGGTTCGGCCGCTGGGGGGCCAACCACGTCTACGGCACCGGCGCCGTGCTCCCCGCGCTCATCGCGGCCGGCGTACGGCCCGGCAAGCCGTGCATAAGGCGTGCTGTCGCCTGGCTGGAGAGGCACCAGAACGACGACGGCGGCTGGGGGGAGGATCTGCGCTCCTACACCGATCCCCGCTGGATCGGGCGCGGCCACTCCACTCCCTCACAGACGGCGTGGGCCCTGATGGCGTTGCTCGCCGCCGGGGAGCGGTCACCGGCGGTGGAGCGCGGCGTGGAGTGGCTGGTCGGCCACCAGCGCCCGGACGGCGGCTGGGACGAGCCGTACTTCACCGGGACCGGCTTCCCCGGCGCCTTCTACATCAACTACCACCTCTACCGCCTCGTCTTCCCGATCAGCGCGCTGGGCCGTTACGTGCGCTCCCGAGAGGTGTCCTCGCACCCCAGGCCCGCGCTGAGGGACGAGGCGGTCACCGTGGACGCCGGGTGACCGGCCTGCTGATCTGCACCGCCCTGGCCGTCGAGGCGCGGGCCGTACGGAGCGGCCTGCCGACCGAGGAGGTGCGGGTGATCCGGACCGGGATGGGCCCGCGCCGCGCCGCGAGCGCGGCGGCGCGGCTCCCGCCGGCGGGCGCGCTGGCGGTGACCGGTTTCTGCGGGGCGCTCGACGAGGGCCTGCGCCCGGGAGACGTGCTGGTGGCGAGCGAGATCCGCTTCGAGGGCCGGATGGTGCCCTGCCCCTCGGCGTGGCCGCTGGCCGAGGAGCTGGCTCGGGCCGGCCTGTCCGCGCGTACCGGACCGCTGGTCACCTCCGATCACATCGTGACGGGGGCCGAACGCCGCAGGCTCGCCGCCGAGGGAGCGGCGGCCGTCGACATGGAGACCGGGCCGCTGGCGGGCGCGGTGCCCGGCCTGCCGTTCGCCGCGCTGCGCGTCGTCGCCGACATCGCCGGTGCCGCGCTGTTGCGCCCGGCCACGATACGCGGCGGCGCCGTGGCGTACCGCGTGCTGCGCCGGCTCGGCCCGGTCCTGGCCCGCTGGGCCGCCGCGATCTCACCCTCTCTCCCCGAGGAGTCCGTCCCGTTCCATTACCCAAGGAGATGCAACCCAGATGCCGACACCGATCCGCCAGAGTCTTCGCATCGGCGGCTACATCCTCCGCCAGAAGCTGCGCGGGCGGACGAAGTTCCCCCTTCTGGTGGAACTTGAGCCCTTGTTCGCCTGCAACCTGCACTGTGCTGGCTGCGGAAAGATCCAGCACCCCGCCGACGTGCTGAAACAGCGCATGCCGGTCGAGCAGGCCCTGGCCGCCATCGAGGAGTGCGGCGCACCCATGGTCTCGATCGCGGGCGGGGAACCGCTCATGCACCCGCAGATAGGGGAGCTGGTCCGGGAGCTGGTCGCCAGGAGGAAGTACGTGTTCCTGTGCACCAACGCGCTGCTGATCCCCAAGAAGATCGACCAGTTCGAGCCCTCGCGGTACTTCGCGTGGACGATCCACCTGGACGGCATGCGCGAGCGCCACGACGAGTCGGTGTGCAAGGAGGGCGTGTTCGACGAGGCCGTCGCCGCGGTCCGGGAGTGCCGGCGCCGTGGTTTCCGGGTCACCACGAACACGACGTTCTTCAACACCGACAGCCCGCAGACGGTCGTCGACGTGCTCGACTATCTCAACGACGATCTTCGCGTCGACGAGATGATGATCTCTCCCGGGTACGCGTACGAGAAGGCGCCCGACCAGGAGCACTTCCTCGGCGTGCGGGAGACCCGGGAGCTGTTCCGCAAGGCGTTCTCCGGCGGGAACCGGCGGCGGTGGAGGTTCAACCACACCCCGCTCTTCCTCGACTTCCTCGAAGGGAAGATCGACTTCCCGTGCACGGCGTGGGCCATCCCCTCCTACTCGCTCTTCGGCTGGCAGCGCCCCTGCTACCTCATGTCCGACGGCTACGCGGCCACCTATCGGGAACTGGTCACCGAGACCGACTGGGACGCCTACGGCCGGGGGCGCGATGACCGGTGCGCCAACTGCATGGCCCACTGTGGATACGAGCCGACCGCCGTCTTCGCCACGCTCGCCTCCCTCAAGGAGTCGATCCGGGCTCTGGGCGGCGGCTGAGCTCCGGCTGCCCGCCGAATATCCCGGCGAGGGTACGGAAGGGGCCGGGTGCCACGCCCTTCAGCCTGGCCGGCAGCCGCAGCCAGCCCGGCACGTACGACTCGGGCCTGCCGCACTCGACGGCGGACACGATCGCCTGGGCGACCCGTTCCGCGGGGATCGGCACGGGCCATCGCCGTGTGTAGGGGGCGCCGCGCCGCTCGAAGAACGGGGTCTCCACCACGCCGGGCAGCACGACGGACACGCCGATCCCGCGCGACTCGTACCGCAGGCTCTCGGCGAAGCCGAGGAGGCCCGCCTTGGTGGCGGCGTACACCGCCTCGTCCCGCACCCCGATCGCTCCGGCGATCGAGGCCACGAAGACGAGGTGTCCCCGGCCGCGCTCGATCATGGCGGGCAGCAGCGACCGGGTCAGCAGGATGGGAGCGGTCAGGTTCCCCGCGACCAGGCGCTCGACGGTACCGTCCGGCATCGCCGGGAACGGCCCCGCCCACCCGCACCCGGCGTTGCCGACCAGCACGTCGACCGGCCCCGCGCGCTCGGCGAGACCCGCGAGGTCCGTCGTGAGGTCGCCGGCGAGCGCCTGGCCGCCGGTCTCCGAGGCGACGGCCGCAAGCCTGTCCCGATCGCGCCCCGACAGGACGAGGCGGGCCCCCGCGGCGGCCATCGCCCGCGCGGTCGCGGCCCCTATGCCGGACGACGCACCGGTGATCAGCACACGAGCGCCCGCGAGTCTCATCTCGATCCCTCCGGGGAGGATGCCGGGGCCCTACGGGCTCCACGTCGTTTCCGGTGGGGTTTCCCATGATGCCCCTCCCTCTCGGAGATGTCGCGGAGACCCGGCCGACATCCCGCTTCACGGGGAGGACATCGTCCAGTCATGTTCGAGTGCCGGTGAGTGAGTACGTGATGACACGCGAAGGGATGTCGGCCCTCGCGTTCACCTGGGACCGATCACGGGTCCTCCCGGTCGCCGGGCGGCGAGGGCGGCGCCTGGAAGGTCACCGGGCGGCCCTGGTCCTTCCACGCCGCCAAGCCACCGTCGAGATGCGACACGTCGGTGTATCCGAGTTCCTGCAGGGTCTGCGCGGCGAGCGCGGACCGGCCGCCTGAGGCGCAGTAGAGGATGGTCCGCACCAGGGGGTCGAACTCGGCCCGATGGTACGGGCTGGTCGGGTCCGCCCAGAACTCCAGCATCCCGCGAGGTGCCTGAACCGCGTCCGGGATGGCGCCCTCGCGTTGGACCTCGTCGGGCTCCCGGAGATCGACCAACGTCACCGCATCGCTTTCGAGTGCTCCGGCGACCTCCGCCACCGACATGTTGCGGACCCGGTCTCTGGCGTGTGCCACCAGGTGCCGGCTGGAAATGCTCATCGTCGTCTCCCCTTTCTTCGAGCGTTCCCTCATTCGACACCGGGCCCGCGCGCCGCACATCCGTGCTCGGTACGGAAAAAGCGCCCGTGCTCCGCACGGAGGACGGCGCGGAGACGGCTCGTGGCGGGATTCGCCGAGGACCGTCCGGGCGGTCGGCGAGGATACTCGCCTCATGAGATCCGACATCTTCCCCGATCCGCTGCGGGCGGCCGGAGTGACCCGGCGGGAACTCCAGGTCTTCTGGCTGGTGGGGGATCGCCTGCACAACCGGGAGATCGCCGCCGGCCTGCGGGTGTCGGAACGGACGGTGGAGAGCCATGTGTCGTCCCTGCTGCGCAAGCTCGGCGGGTCGAACCGCCTGGCCCTGATCGACACGGCGGCACGGCTACGGGCCCGCCGGGATCCCGGCGGCGGGCTGCCCAGGCCGCTGTCGTCGTTCGTGGGACGGATCCAGGAGACCGACGACCTCCTGCGGCTGGCCGACACCCACCGGCTGCTGACGTTGACCGGTCCCGCCGGTACCGGCAAGACCCGGCTGGCGCTGCACCTGGCCCACTCGGTGACCACCCTGCCACCCGCCGTCCTGGTCGATCTCGCGTCCGTACCCCCCGCCGCCCCTGGGGAGCGGGCCTTCACCGACATCCTCGGCGACCCCGTGGATCGGGCGTTCGCGGACGCCCTCGGCGTCACCGGGGACGGGCGGCGGCTGCGCGCCCTGATACGTGGTGCGCTCACCGAGGGCAGGCACTGGCTCGTGGTGGACAACTGCGAACACGTGACCGCCACCGCGGCGGCACTCCTCGCCGACCTGCTGACCACCACGGACCACCTGCGCGTGCTGGCCACCAGCCACGGACCGCTGGGGGTGGCCGGAGAGGTCGTCTACGAGATTCCGCCCCTGCCGCTCCCCGGGGAACTCGACGATCCAGCGGCCGTGCTGGGTGCGGCCTCCGGACTGCTGTTCGCCGACCGCGCGGCCGCGGTCTCCCCCGGTTTCGAGGTCACCTCCGGCAACGCCAGGCACGTCGCGATGATCTGCCGCCGGCTGGACGGACTGCCGCTGGCCATCGAGCTCGCGGCCGCGCGAATCCGGGTCTTCTCGCCGGCCGAGCTGCTGGAGCGCCTGGACAACCGGTTCGCGCTGCTGACCGGTGGGCCGCACGGCGTCCCGAATCGGCATCGCACCCTGGAGGAGGCCCTGAGGTGGAGTTACGAGCTGCTGGGCGACGACGAACGCCTGCTGTTCGAACGATGTTCGGTGTTCCCCGGCGAGTTCGACTACGACACCGCGACGCGGATCCTCGCCTATCCGCCGCTGGACTCCGCCGACCTCGTCCGGCTCTTCCCGCGCCTGCTTGACCGCTCCCTGCTCTCCCGTCGCCGCCGGGACCAGACCACCGAATACCGCCTGCTCGACAGCGTCCGCCAGTTCGCGCACCGGCAACTGGTGACGCGCGGCGCCACCGGCACGGCACGTGAGCAGCACGCCCTTCACCATCTACGCCACGGCGTGGCCGCCCTGCCCGACCTGCGAGGGCGGGATCAGGCCGCCACGCTGCGCTGGTTCGATCGCCGCTGGGCGGACGTGCGGACCGGGATGCGCTGGGCCCTCGAACAGCGGGAGACAGCACCCGCCTGGGAGTTCCTCGCCGGAGTCGGTACGGGATGGGAGATCCTCGGCGCGCGCGGCGAGCTGTTCGGCTGGATGGACAGGCTGCTCGAACGGCCCCTGCCGGGGGGCGCCCTGGGCATCCGGGCCGCGGTCACCTGCTCCTTCCTGCTGGCCTACCAGGACACCGGGCGGGCGCGGACCTTCGCCGAGCAGGCGCGCGAGCGCGCCGAGCACGGCACCGAGGAGGACCGGGCCCTCGCCCTTCTCGCCCTCGGCTGGGCGATGATGTACGGCGAGCACCGCGCGTCCGCGATCGAGCACCTGGAACAGGCTGCGTCGCGTTTCGAGCGGCTGGGCGACGACTGGCACCGTGCCCTGGCGCTGTCCGGCCTGGGGACGGCCACCCTGGACACCTCGACCTCCCTGACCCGGCTGGCCCACGCCGCCGAGCTGTTCGGCCGGCTCCACGACCATGTCAAACGCGCCAACTGCCTCAACCAGATGGCCATCCGCGCGATCGAGGGCCGGATCCGGCTCGATGACGCGGCGGACTGGCTGGACGAGGCGAGGCGGCTGGCCGACGCCGTCGGCAACGACCACGAGCGGCTGCACGCCGAGGTCTTTCTGGCCTGCCTCGACCAGCACCGGGGGGACCACACGATGGCCGCGACCCGGTTCGGCGGCGTACTCGCCGAGGTCCGCCGTATCGGCGATCTTCGCTGCACGGCCCGCTGCCTGTTCGGGCTCGGCCGGGCCGCGGCCTTCCACGGTGACCACGAGCGGGCACGGCACCTCCTCGCCGAGGGCGTCGAGCTCGCCGCCGGCCTCGGCGACCCGCGCCGCATGCTTACCGACCTGCTCCTGCTCGCCGGATCCGAGTACGCGACCGGTCACCTCGTCCGCGCCGCGGTCCTGCTCGGCGCCGCCGAACGCCTCGATCCCGCGTACCGCGAGAACCTCGCCCCCGCCCTGCGAGCGGCACTGCTCGACCGGCTCGGCCCCGCGGCCTTCGCCTCCGCCCTGGCCACCGGGCACCGGACGCCCCTCACCGGCCTGCTCTCCGAACGATCGCCCTCCCCGCGGGAAGGTCACCCGTACGGCCGGGAGGGGCGGGGTTCCGTCAGCTGAGGAGGGTGTCTCCGATCCAGCCGTTCGGGGAGCAGCCTGGCGGGATGGCGAAGACCGCCGAGCCGATCGGGGTCGTCCACTCGTTGAGCAGGTCGGCCTCGTCCAGCCGGCGCTGGACGGGGATGAACTGCCGGGCGATGTCGGCCTGGTAGGAGGCGAACAGCAGCCCGGAGTCGGCGTGCCCGTCCGGGGTGAGCCCCTCGTCGTAGTTGTAGACCCGGCGCAGGATCCGCATTCCCGGGTCGGCGACGTGGGCCCGGCGGATGTGGGCCTGCTCGGAGATGACCGGGAAGCCGATCGCGTTGAGCTTGGTGAAGTCGGCCTCGTCGTGCTCGTCGCGCCCGGTGAGCGGGGCGCCGTTGTCCAGGCGGCGGCCCACGGTGAACTCCTTGGCGACCCGGTCGACGGCGTCCCAGGTCTCCATCTCCGCCCGGATGCGCCGCAGCACCAGCGTGGTGCCGCCGCGCAGCCACTCCGGGCCGCCGCTTACCCACACGGCCCGGTCGAACTCGGGGGTGCCGGGCTTGGGGTTGACGGTCCCGTCGAGCTGGCCCATCACGTTGCGCTGGGTCGCCTCGGCGGGCTGGGTGCCGGCGGCACGCCGGAAGCCCCGCTGGGTCCAGCGCACCTTGGCGAAGGAGCGGGCGTCCTTGACGACCATGCGCAGGGCGTGGGCGAGGGCGAGGGCGTCGTCGGCGCAGATCTGCAGCAGCAGGTCCCCGCCGCTCCACTCCTTCTGGAGCCTGTCGATGGTGAAGGCGGGCAGCGGCGCCACGGTCTTGGGCCTGCGGTCGGCCAGTCCGGCCGCCGCGAAGAAGCCGGGGCCGAATCCGAAGGTCACGGTCAGCCTGGCGGGCAGCAGGGCCAGCTCGGGCTCGGTGTCGGCCAGGGCGGGCCTGCCCTGGGTCAGCCGCCGGGCGTCGTCGGTGAGCAGCCGCATCATCCGCCCCAGCGTCTCGCGGTCGGTGCCCGGCAGCAGGTCCAGGCCGACGAACACCCCGTACGCCTGTGGCGTCGTCGTAGGTGGAGTACAGGTAGGGGGTCTGGGCGGCGAACTCGGCGGCGCAGGTGTCGACGGTGTTGTAGACCGGGCGGACGCCGAGCGCGTG
>NZ_JBEXUE010000191.1:0-17641 GCF_040614275.1 Streptosporangium sp. NPDC006013 | reverse complement strand
GGTGCCGGAGGGCGGCTGGGTGGGCGCGGCCCGTGAACCTGGCCCGCGGCGTCGCCGGGTGTGGCCACGTTCTCCTCCTCCAGGGCTCGTCACTCGGATCCGGTGAACCGGGGACGTGGTGGACTGCGGACGTAGGAGGTCACGATATGGGGTGACTGTCATGACCCACAATGTTGCGATCTTCCGGGGACGGCGCGCTTCCGTCCAGCGCTGCTGAACCGCCGAATGGAACGATGCAAGCGGCCAGGTAGGTCGGGAAATGCGTAATAAGGGTATTCGGGCGACTGAAACTGATGTTCCAGTAGCAGCTGGGGCTCCAGGTTCCAGTCACCACTTCACCAGAAATACGCATTTATTGAGCTGTGTTCGCTTGGCCACATAGGTCGAGATGTGCTCGAATTGCCGGGAACCGCGGGAAATTCGACCAGGGGTTCATCCACCGAGAGGCAGCGTTCGGTGAGCACACAGAGGATCCAAGACGCGGGCAGCGGCCTACGCCCGCGGAACTGGCGGGTGCGTCGACGCCTTGTCGCGCTCATCCTGGTGCCCACGATCGCCGCGGTGCTGCTCGGCGGGGTCCAGGTGTTCGCCTCGATGAGTGCCTCGGGCGACTACCGGCGG
Source organism: Streptosporangium sp. NPDC006013 (assembly GCF_040614275.1). Classification (NCBI taxonomy): domain Bacteria; kingdom Bacillati; phylum Actinomycetota; class Actinomycetes; order Streptosporangiales; family Streptosporangiaceae; genus Streptosporangium; species Streptosporangium sp. NPDC006013. Next base: position 17,020 of record NZ_JBEXUE010000191.1, on the reverse strand, counting down.
ATCAACGACCTCGCCCGGCTCTCCGGCCACGTCGGCGCGCTCACCCACGAACTGGCCGAGGAACGTGACCACACCGCCTGGTTCATCGCCCTCGGCCGCCCCGCGAGCGGGGTGGAGAACGTGCGGGCCCAGATGGACCTGGTCGACGGTGTCGTGATACGCGTTCGCGAGAGCGGCGCCCTGCTCGGTGGGGAGGTGAGCGGCCGTGCCCGGGACGAGGTCGAGGCCGCGATCACCCGCCTGGACGACCTCCCCCCGCTGCGTACCCAGGCCCTGGGGTCGACGCTGCTGCCCGACGCGGTCATCGCCGCCTACAGCCTGGTCATCGCCGATCTGATCTCCCTTCACGACGAGCTCGGCAAGGGCACGGCCGACGACGTCCTGTTCGGCCAGGCCCTGACCCTGGACGCGCTCGCCCGCGCCAAGGAGGCGGTCTCGTTGCAGCGGGCGCTGCTGACCGTGGTTCTGGTGGCGGGGCGGTTCGAGCAGGAGCAGATGGAGCAGTTCCTCGGCGCGCTCTCCACGGAGCGCAACGAGAGGAAGACCTTCGCCGCCGAGGCCGGAAGCCGGGACCGCCGCCTCTTCGACGAGGCGGTCAACGGCCGTACCGCCGACCGCGCCGAGTTCCTCCGCGAGCTGGTCCTGCTCCGCGCGGCCTCCGGCATCTCGCTGAAAGGGCTGGACCTGGCGGAGAAGGACGACGCCAAGGAGTGGTACGACGCGGCCACCGTCGTCGTCGACCAGATGCGCGGGGTCGAGGAACGGCACGCCCGGGACATCGTGGTACGCAGCCAGCAGCTCGGTGACGCTGAGCAGAGGCACGCCCTGATGGTCGCCATGGCCGTCGTCACCCTGCTGGCGCTCGTGCTGGTGATCACCATCTGGGTGGCGCGCTCGCTGGTCAGCCCGCTACGGCGGCTGCGCGGGGAGGCACTGGAGGTCGCCGGGGAGCGGCTGCCCGCGTACGTCCAGCGGGTCCGCGAGTCGCGCGAGGGGGAGGTCGTCGCGGACGTGCCGCCGATCGGGGTGCTCTCCCGAGACGAGATCGGTGAGGTCGCCAGGGCGTTCGACGAGGTGCTCAGGGAGGCGGTGCGGCTGGCGGGCGACGAGGCCAAGCTGCGCAACACGGTGAACGCGATGTTCGTCAACCTCTCCCGGCGGAGCCAGAGCCTGGTGGAACGCCAGCTCAGCCTGGTCGAGCGGCTGGAGCGCGGCGAGCGCGACGACCAGCGGCTGGCGGACCTGTTCAAGCTCGACCACCTCGCCACCCGCATGCGCCGCAACAGCGAGAACCTGCTCGTCCTCGCCGGGCAGGAGGTGGCGCGGCGCTGGAGGCAGCCTGTCGAGCTGATGGACGTGGTCAGGGCGTCGCTGTCGGAGGTGGAGAACTACGAGCGGGTGACGAACCGGGTCCAGTCGGAGGTCGCCGTCGCGGGCCCCGCGGTGAGCGACGTGGTCCACCTGCTGGCCGAGTTGGTGGAGAACGCCGCCTCGTTCTCGCAGACGAAAACCAGGGTCACGGTGTCCAGCAGCCGGATCGAGGGCGGCGGCGTGATGATCTCGGTGACCGACCAGGGCATCGGCATGACGCTCGACGAGCTAGCCCAGGCCAACTGGCGGCTGGCCAACCCGCAGGCCGCCGACGCCTCGGTCGCCCGCCACATGGGTCTGTTCGTGGTCGGCCGTCTCGCGCTCAAGCACGGCATCCGTGTCCAGCTCCGCCCCCAGGGGATCGGCCTGACCGCGATGGTCCTCCTCCCGGAGACACTCCTCGTCACGCCGCCCCCCGCGCCCCAGCAGGTCGGTTACCCGCGGCTCCCCGCCGCCTTCCCCGCGGGCGTCGCGCCCCTTGCCGGCCCGTCGTTCCCGCAGGCTCCCGGCGCGGGGCCGCCCGGTGCCGAGGGCCTGCCCCCGAGGGTTCCCGTGCTCGCGGCGCCCCCCGCGCAGACGTGGCCCGCACCCGCGTGGGACGGGCGGCCGGACGCGAGCGCGCCGAGCGTGTGGAGTCCGCCCCCGGAGCGGTCCCGCCCGCAGGGGGAGTTCCCGGCGCCGCACCCCGGCCCGCTCGACCCCCTTCCCCGTCCGCACCGGGCGGACGAGACAGGGCCGTTGCCCAGGGTGGGGACGTCGCCGTCGGCGAAACAGGACGACTTCCTGCCGATCTTCGCCTCGGTCGAGTCCGCCTGGTTCAGGATCACCGCCTCCAGAGATACCGGTGCGGCCACGGGCGACCCCGCTCCGGAGAGCCCCCGGGACGAGCCCGAGCCGTGGTCCTCGCCCGGTGACGGGGGCTGGCAGGCCGCCCAGGCGGCGAGCGCACCCGCACACGGCGGTACGACCGGGGCCGGCCTGCCCAAACGTACCCCCAGGGCGAACCTGGTGCCCGGTTCGGTGGCGCCGCTCGCGCGGTCACAGCCGAACCCTGACCCGGGGCCGGGCGCGGCCCCGGTCTCGGCAGAGCGGCTCCGCGAACGGATGTCGAGCTTCCAGCAGGGCGTGCGCAGGGCACGCAACGAGCTCCCGAACCAGGACCGGTAGCCGTGCGGGCCGACAACTCCGACGGTGGGCAGGACGGGCGCTTCGGGTACGAGCCGGAGTACGGCGAACCGGTCGAGGAGGAGAGCTCGCTGGTCCGGATGTACGCCGTGACCGGAGGGCGGATCGTGCCGAGCGCCAAGCTCGCCATGGAGGCGATGGTCTCGACCTCGACCCCGGCCCAGCTCGGCCTGTCCTACATCCGGGAGTACCGCCTCATCAGCGATCTGTGTCGCCGGGTCCGCTCGGTCGCGGAGATCTCCGCCCTCCTCGGCGTCCCTCTCGGCGTGACCCGCGTCCTGGTCTCCGACATGGAGTCCGAGGGCCTGGTGCGGATCCACCACCCCAAGGTCGACGCGGCGGGCCCCGGCCCCGACCTCCTCGAACGCGTCCTCAGCGGCCTCGACCAGATCTGAGGCCCATCGTGGGCCCGCTGTGGGCCCGCTGTGGGCCCGCTGTGGGCGGGTCAGCTCGGGGCGAGCCACCACCTGGCGGCGACGAGTTCGGCCACCAGGGTCTCGGTCAGGAGCGCCACGTCGGGGTCGTCGTCGTGGCGGTAGCGGACGGCGGCCTTGGCACCGGGGAGGTCGCCGCCGACGGCCAGGACCGTGGAGCCGCGCTGCCGGATCCAGTCCATGGCCTGCTCGTCGTAGCGAGAACCGGGGAACAGGATGGCGCGGTAGTCCAGGGTCTTGGTGAGGTAGACGTCCACGTGGGCCCAGTCGCCGGTCTCGCACGCGTCGGCCGCCCTGCGCGGCCCCTCCCGGAACATCAGGGCCGACTGCTCGGCGGAGGACAGGTGCTCGGCGGGGGCGATCGTGTAGACACCGTGCGGGCCGTCGAGCAGTGCCGCCGCCGGCTCCAGCCACTCGTCGCGGCGCTCCAGCAGATCGGCGGTGGCCTCGGCCGTACGGCGGAGCAGTGCGGGTGAGTCCCCGCCGGAGGCGGTGAGGCGGTTTCCGAGTGCCAGGAGCAGGGCGAGGGTGTGCTGGAAGGTCCGGCAGGCCACGCCGCCGCGCTCCTCGCCGGCCAGCATCGGGACCACCAGGTCGGCGCCCTCGGTGACCGGCGAGCCCGGCGCGTTGGTCAGTGCGAGGACGAAGGAGCGGCCACGCACGCGGGCGACCGCGTCGAGGGTCTCCCTGCTGCCACCGGTGGCGGAGATGGCGACCACCAGGGTGTCCGGGCTCGGCGGGTAGGTCAGGGCGGCGGAGGCGTACTCGGCCACCGCGTCCACCCCGGCGGCCCGCAGGCGCAGCGCGGCCACCCGGGCGGCGTACCGGGAGCTGCCCATGCCGAGGAAGACCACCCGCCGGATCCCGGAGGGGACTCCGGCGAACAGGTCGTCGGCCTCCAGGGCGCTCGCCAGGCCGGTCAGCGCGGCGGGCTTGGCCTCCAGATCGGTGAGGTACAGCTCGGGAATCACGTGCTCTCCTTCATCGGTTTCAACGGTCACCGGTAGCGGGACCGCAGTACGCCCATCGGGGCGTAGCGCCAGCGGGGGAGATGCCGGGCGGCGTAGACGAGCTCGCGGCACTCCTGCTCGATCTCGAACGGGCGCAGCAGGGAACGGTCCAAAAGACCGGCATGGCCCAGCTCGGCCAGGCGGTCCGAGTAGGCCGACTCCAGGGTGGCGCGGGCCGCGACGGCCCACTCGGCGATCATCGCCGGATCGGCGTCGCGGCGCCTGACCGCGACCTGGCCTACGTGTTCGAGGCTCGTGGTGAGCTGGGCGAGGTCGCGGGCGGCGGGCTGGAAGGGGGCGGCGTCCGCGACGGTCGGGTTGCCGTCGAAGTCGATCACCGCGTACCCGTCCCGCCAGCGGAGCATCTGGCCGACGTGCAGGTCGCCGTGGATGCGGATCAGCGGGGTGGCGCCCGCGGCGGCCAGCGGAGCCAGGCCGGCGCGGAGCGCGCCGGCGTGGGCCGCGAGCCACTCGCCGTCCTCGCCGTCGGTCAGTGTCAGTGCCTCCTTCAGCGCCTCGCCGGCCCGGAGCGACCACGGGCCCTCCGCCGTACGTACCGGGTCGGGGAAGGTCGCCGACGGGGTCGCCATCGCCGCGTGCAGGTCGGCCGAGAGGGCGCCCAGGTCGGCGGCGAAGGAGGTGCCGAAGGAGACGGCCTCGTCCACGCACCACTCCCAGCCGTCCCTCGCCTCGGGGAGGTAGGCGGTGACGAGGGCGAGCAACATCTCGGAGCCGTCGTCCGCGCGCCGGGAGAGGGCCGCGTAGGGCGTGGCGGTCGCGGTGAAGCCGACCGATGTCAGGTGCGCGAACATGTCGGGCGCGGGCGCCGGGAGCGGCACGGGCGGGGTGAGCCACTTGACGACCACCCTCTCGCCGACGACCACCGAGTGGTTGGTCTGGTCGACGTCGAACCCGCGCTCACCCGTCCCGGCGGCTCCGTCGATCCATGACAATTGAGTGTCGGTTGAGAAAACCGTGGCAGCCGGGGAGGGAAGTGGATGGAACCGGCGCACCCTGAAGGGGGAGGGATCCACACCGGTCAGAGCGTCAAGGAGGGCGCTGCTCCGTCCGTCGCCGGCTCGGGGAACCGTGTCGAGCCGGTTCCAGATTGAAGCTGGATTTAACAAACGGACCCAACTTTCCAGGGGTGATGTCGTGGGAAGTCTTGCTCAAGATAATGTTGACTGCAACACTCCTGCTTTGGTCTGCCGTGTCCCCAACGGCCGGTCTACCCCACTTACACTGAATTCTGAAGGAGTAGCGGCCGTGTCCCGCACCCGGTACCCCCGTAATCTTCCGGCTGCCGCGCTGGCCGTCGGCCTCGCGCTCGCAGTCTCGGCATGTGGCGGGGGGGCCGCGGACACTGCCGCGCCCGCTGCCAGTGCCTCATCGGCACAGCTCAACCCGAACGCCGACCTTTCCAAGCAGAGCATCACCATCTCCGTCTGGGACGGCTACACCCCCAAGGAACTGGCCACCGAGGTCAAGGACAAGCTCAAGACCGACCTCAAGGTCACGCTGCACGACACCAACGAAGTGATCATGGCGAAGCTCACCAGCGGCGCCGACACCGGGCTCGACGTGGCCTTCGTCTCCGGTCAGTACGCCCAGGCGCTCAACGAGGCCGGGCTGCTGGAGCCGCTCCACCCCGAGCTCATCCCGAACCTCGCGAACCTCTACCCCGAGGCCAAGGAGCTCTCCTACGACAAGGGCAACGTCTTCTCGGTTCCCTATACCTGGGGCACCACCGGCATCTGCTACCGGACCGACCTGCTGAAGACCGCTCCGACGAGTTGGAACGACATCCTCGACCCGCCGGCCGACGCGCTCAAGAAGGTCACCATGATGACCACCGAGCGCTGGCTGGCCCTGCCCGCCATCAAGGCGCTCGGCTACTCGGTCAACACCAAGAGCGACGAGGAGATCGCCAAGGTCAAGGCGAAGCTGCTGGAGGCCAAGCCGAAGCTGCTCGGCTACGACGACACCACCTTCGGCGACAAGCTGAAGAGCGGCGAGGCCGTGATGGTCGAGGCGTGGGACGGCTGGTGCCCGACCACCGAGAAGAACATCAAGTTCGTGGTGCCCAAGGAGGGCAGCGACCTGTGGGTGGACACCATGGTCGTGCTGAAGTCCTCCAAGAACAAGGAGGCGGCACACGCCTTCATCAACTACATCCTGGACCCGAAGGTGCACGGCTGGGCCGCAGAGAACATCCTCTACAAGGTCCCGAACAAGGCCGCGATGGACGCGATGAACCCCGAGCTCAAGGCCGCCAACGCCCCGCTGCAGATGAGCCCGTCCGACCTGCTCAAGGGTGAGTCGATCATCGACCTGGGCGAGGACTCACTGAAGTTCACCAGGCTCGCGACCGAGGTCGCGGCCCAGCAGTGACACGTTCCACCGGTTCCGGCGCGTCCGTGAGATCACGGGCGCGCCGGTCGCGTGCCCTGGGAAGGCTCGTCTTCCTGGGGCCCGGACTGACATACCTGATCGTCCTGCTGTTGATCCCGCTGGCGCTGCTCATCAGCTTCACGGTGTTTCGCAGGGGCCGCTTCGGCGGCGTGGTCTATGAGGCGACGGGGGAGAACTTCACCCGTCTGCTCGACCCCCTCTATCTCGACGTGCTGATCGGCTCGCTGAAGCTGGCCGCGATCGCCACGCTGATCGCCCTGCTGGTCGGCTACCCGACGGCCTACCTGATCGCCCAGCTGCCGCCGAAGTGGAAGACGATCGCGCTGGTCGCGGTCGTGCTGCCGTTCTGGACCAACTTCCTGGTGCGCATCTACGCCTGGATCGTCCTGCTGAGCGGTCCCGGGCTGGTCAACAGCACCCTGATGGACCTGGGAGTGATCGACAAGCCGCTGGAGCTGCTCTACAACCAGGGCACCATCGTCACCGGCCTGGTGTACTCGTACCTGCCGCTGATGGTCCTGCCGCTGTACGCGGCGATCGAGAAGCTGGACCCGCAGCTCCGCGAGGCGTCGGCCAACCTCGGCGCCGGGCCCGTCCGCACGTTCGCCTCGGTGACGCTGCCGCTGACCCTGCCGGGTGTGTTCACCGGTTGCCTGTTCGTGTTCGTACCGAGCTTCGGCAACTTCATCATCCCCGAGCTGCTCGGCGGTGGCCGTTCCATCATGGTCGGCAACCTGATCAGGGACCAGTTCCTCAAGGCGCGCGACTGGCCGTTCGGGTCCACCCTCGCACTGGCGCTCATCGCCGTGCTGATCGTCCTGCTGCTCGCGCAGGCATGGAGTGCCCGACGTGCGTAGACCCCGACTGCTGTACGTCCCCTTCTGGGCGACCTACGTCTTCCTCTACACGCCGATCGTCGTGCTCGTCGTGATGTCCTTCAACGCCGGCGAGTCCCCCTACGTCTACGAGGGCTTCAGCCTGAAGTGGTACGGCACGCTCGCCGAGAACGCCAGTATCCGTGAGGGCCTGGTCAACACGCTGATCGTGGCCGTTGGCTCCACGGTGCTGGCCACGGTGCTCGGCACCTTGCTGGCCGTGGGCCTGGCCCGCCACACCAGGTCGCGGGCGCTCGACGCGCTCGGCGTGCTGCCGGCCGTCCTGCCCGACCTGGTGCTGGGCATCGGCCTGCTGGTGTTCTACGCCACGATCAAGTCGACCCTCGGGCTGCACTCGGTGCTGCTGGCCCACACGGTGTTCGGCATGGCGTTCGTGACCGCGGTGGTCCGCACCCGGCTCACCCACGCCGACACCTCCCTGGAGGAGGCGTCCAGGGACCTGGGGGCGACGCCGTTCACCACGTTCCTCCGGATCACGCTGCCGCAGCTGGCGCCGGGCATCCTGGCCGGCGCGCTGCTCGCGTTCACCCTCTCGATCGACGAGTTCGTCATCGCGTTCTTCACGGCGGCGCCCACCACGCCGACCCTGCCCATCGTCATCTACTCAATGGTCCGCTTCGGGGTCACCCCCGAGATCAACGCCCTGGCCACGCTGCTGCTGCTCGTGAGCTTCACCGCGGTGATCGTGACCCAGCGGATGACCCGACTGACGGAGTCGCTGTCCTAATGCTGAAGATCACGGGTGTCAGCCGCCGGTTCGGTGACGTCACGGCGCTGTCGGACGTCTCCCTGGAGATCCGGCAGGGCGAGTTCTTCGCGTTGCTCGGCCCCAGCGGCTGCGGTAAGACGACACTCCTGCGGATCCTGGCGGGCTTCGAGTCGCCCGACGAGGGCACCGTCACGCTCGACGGCGACGACCTGCTCGGCCAGGCGGCCCACCGCCGCCCGGTCAACCTGATGTTCCAGTCGTACGCGCTCTTCCCGCACATGACCGTGGCCAAGAACGTCGCGTACGGCCTGGAGCGGGAGAGGCTGGGCAGGGCGGAGGTCCGCGGCCGGGTCGACGAGGTCCTGGAGAAGGTCGGGCTGGAGACCATGGCCGGACGCAGGCCGCATCAGCTCTCCGGCGGCCAGCGGCAGCGGGTCGCGCTCGCCCGCGCGATCGTCAAGCGGCCGCGCCTGCTGCTGCTGGACGAGCCGCTGTCCGCGCTGGACAAGAAGGTGCGCGCGGAGATGCAGCTGGAGCTCAAGCGGCTCCAGAACGAGGTCGGCATCACCTTCGTCGTGGTCACCCACGACCAGGAGGAGGCCATGTCGCTGGCCGACAGGATCGCGGTCTTCAACGCCGGTGGGGTCGAGCAGGTGGACGCCCCGGTGGAGCTGTACGAGCACCCCCGCACGCCGTTCGTCGCCGGCTTCGTGGGGGCCAACAACATCTTCGAAGGCAGGGCCTGCTCGGTCGGCCTGGCCGGCGAGGAACTCGGCATCCTTCCCGGGACGTCGGACCTGCCCGACGGCACGCCCGCGTTGCTCGCCGTACGGCCGGAGCGGATCAGACTGGACGACGAGGGCAAGGGCGTGCTGAGCGGCGAGGTCGTCGACGTGAGCTTCTACGGCGGCGTCTCGCACGTGTCGGTACAGGTGAGCGGGCGCCGGCAGCCCGTGCTGGTGGCCACCCAGGGGGCCACCCAGGTCCAGGCGGGTTCTGAGGTGGCGCTCGGCTGGGCCGAGGGGGACGGAGTGCTGATCCCTCAATGAGACGAGTCGAGCGGGTGGTTCGTCGCGGTCCTGGCGTAGTCGAGGATGAGTTCCGCCGCCTCCTGCGGGCCGATCACCGGGTGGCGGGCCGTTATGCGATAGCCGTACGCATCCTCGAGCGCGACCAGGTTGCGGGCGATGAGCAGGGAGTCGCCCGACAGCGTGAAGGTCTCCAACGCGGCCCCGGTGTCCAGGATGCTCTGGTAGAGCGAGACCTGGCGGTCGTAGAGGGTGGTCAGCAGCAAGGCGTACATCCTGTTGCGGGGCGCGGCTCCGCCGAGCTCGTTGAGCAGCCGGACGTCCGGGTCGTCCGGGCCGTGCGGCAGCCCCGAGCGGACGGTCACGACAAGCTTCTCCACGGGGTCACGCATGCCTTTGATCCGCTTGAGTCGCTGCTCGTAGAAGCGCTCCATCCCGGCGTGGTGGGCGTCGACCAGCAGTTCGCTGAGACGCGGGTAGTGGTACAGGACGGCCCCGGAGGTGAGCCCGGCCTCCTCCGCGACATGGTTGAGGTGCACTCCCTCGGTGCCGTGCCGGATGATCGCCCGATGTGCGGCCGCGATGAGATCCAGGCGCCGGTCCGCCCGTCCCTTGCGCGTCATATTCCCCCGCTCGTTGAAAACCACGCTCTGTGCCGGGGTCCATAGTGACTGTTTTCTACAGTTTTTGCTAGCCGAGAATTACACCATTCTTCAAAAGCCGCAACCTCTAGACGTAAGGAGGCGTGATGTCTCTCACGATCCTGTTCATGCCGGAGAGCGCCTACGGGCCGACGAACAACTGCATCGGCATCGGTGACATTCTTCGTAAGCGTGGGCATAGAGTCGTTTTCGCAGCTGAGGCCTCCTGGAAGGGGAAATTGACGGCCCTCGGATTCGAGGAGGACCTGGTCGATCTCGCGCCTCCGGCAGAAGAGGAGCAGGACGCCGGGCAGTTCTGGAAGGACTTCATCAGGGACACCGCACCGGAATACCGGAAGTCCACTCTGGAGCAGCTGGAGACGGTCACCAAGCCGATCTGGGACGCGCTTATCGACGGCGCCAAGTACTGCGAGCCTCAGTTGAAGGAGATTATCGAGCGCGTCCAGCCGGACGTCATCGTCGAGGACAACGTCATCACCTTCCCGGCGCTGCTGACGGCGGGCAAGCCGTTCGTCCGGATCGTCTCCTGCAACCCGCTGGAGGTACGTGGCGAGGGCGTCGCCCCGGTCTTCTCCGGGCTGCCCGCCGACGACCGGTCGCAGTGGGGCGCCTTCAACGCCGAGTACGACCGCACCCACCGCGAGATCTGGACCGCCTTCAACGAGTGGGTCGTCGAGCAGGGCGCCGACCCGCTGCCGGACCTGGACTTCATCCACGAGGGTGACCTCAACCTCTACGTCTTCCCCGAGATCGCCGACTACGTCGACGCCCGGCCGCTGGGCGACTCCTGGCACCGCCTGGACTCCTCGGTGCGCGAGACGGACGGCGGCTTCGAGCTCCCCGCGTCGCTGGCCGAGCGGGACGGCTCGCTGGTCTACTTCTCGCTGGGCTCGCTCGGCTCTGCGGACGTCTCGCTCATGCAGCGGGTCATCGACGTGCTGGCCACCACCCCGTACCGCTTCATCGTCTCGATGGGTCCGCTGCACGAGGAGATCAAGCTGGCCGGCAACATGTGGGGTGCCGAGTTCGTCCCGCAGACCAAGATCATTCCTATGGTCGACCTGGTCATCACGCACGGCGGCAACAACACCACCACCGAGGCGCTGCACTTCGGCAAGCCGATGATCCTGCTGCCCCTGTTCTGGGACCAGTACGACAACGCGCAGCGCGTCCACGAACTCGGCTACGGTGTGCGCCTGTCCACCTACACCTTCTCCGACGAGGAGCTGACCGGCGCGCTGGACAGGCTCCTGGGCGACGGCGCGCTCCGCGAGCGCCTGGCAGCCGCGGGCGAGGAGATCCGCGGGCGGGACGGCCTGCGCAGGGCGGCCGACCTGATCGAGCGGGCCGGCGCCTGACGGCTCTCCGCACCACCACGATGAGGGAAGTTCCATGGGCAAGTTGATCAATCCGGCGACCGGCGAGCTCCTGGAGGAGATCGCCGACACCCCGATCGAGGAGGTGGCCGCCGCCGTGCGGCGGGCCCGCGTGGCGTTCCGGGAATGGAGCGCCGCGACCCCGGCCGAGCGGGCCAGGGTGCTGCTGCGCTTCGCCGATCTCGTCGAGGCCGACGCCGAGGAGCTCACCCGGCTGGAGGTCGCCGAGACGGGCAAGCCCGCGGCGGTCTTCCGCGACGGCGAGCTGCCGTTCGCGGCGGACAACCTCCGCTTCTTCGCCGGGGCGGCCCGTTCGCTGGACGGCACCGGTGCGGGGGTGCTCAGCTCCGGCTACACCTCGGTGCTGGTGCGTCGTCCGGTGGGCGTCGTCGGATCGATCGCCCCGTGGAACTTCCCCCTGGTCATGGCGGTGTGGAAGATCGGCCCCGCGCTCGCCGCGGGGAACGCGGTGGTCATCAAGCCCGCACCGCAGACGCCGGGCACCACGCTGCGGATGGCCGAGCTGTTCGCCCGGGCCGGCGCGCCCGACGGCCTGCTCCAGGTGGTGCTGGGCGGCGCCGAGGTGGGCGAGGCCCTCGTCACCGACCCGGGCGTCGACATGGTGAGCGTCACGGGCTCCACCACGACCGGCCGCGCGGTTATGCGCGGCGCCACGGGCTCCCTGAAGCGGGTTCACCTGGAGCTCGGCGGCAAGGCTCCGGCGCTGGTCTTCGGTGACGCGGACCTGTCCGAGATGGCCAGGGGCGTCGCGATGGGCGCCACCTACAACACCGGCCAGGACTGCACGGCCGCGACTCGCGTCTACATCTCCCGGGAGGTGTACGACGAGGCGGTCGAGGCGCTGCACGCGACGCTGGCGCGGGTCAGTGTGGGCGACCCCTGGGATCCGGCCACCGACATCGGCCCGCTGATCTCCGCGGTGCACCGCGACCGCGTGCACGGCTTCGTGGAGCGATCCGTCGCCGCGGGCGCCTCCGTGCTCTGCGGCGGCGCCCCGCTCGAAGGGCCCGGGTTCTACTACCCGCCCACGCTGGTTTCCGGCGCGACCCAGGACAGTGAGATCGTTCAGGGTGAACTTTTCGGTCCGGTACTGGTCGCCCTGCCCTTCGACGGAGAGGACGAGGCGGTCCGGCTGGCCAACGACACCGTCTACGGGCTGGCCTCATCGGTCTGGTCCAGGGACGTGGCCAGGGCGCTGCGCGTGTCGCATCGGCTCGATGTGGGCGTGACCTGGGTGAACGACCATCTGCCCATCGCCTCTGAGGCGCCGCACGGCGGGGTCAAGGGGAGCGGCTTCGGCAAGGACATGAGTCAGGAGGCGGTTGGGGAATACTCTGTGACCCGCCACCTGATGATCAAGCACCAGGCTCCGGAGGTGAAGGATTCCTTCCGGCCGGCCTGAAAACTTTGTAGCCGTATGTCCTTTTTGCGGGGATTTATCGGCATTTACTCCATTCGAAGTGACATAAAGGATGTGCTCAAATTGCTTTCGCCGCTTCCAAATCCGGCGAGGGGTTACGTAGGCCAGTGATGACACAAGACCGCCGGAGCCACCGCGCGTCAGGGGTGGGCAGTCGACTCCTGCCGGCGAACTGGCGCGTGCGTCCCCGTCTGGTCGCGCTGATCCTGCTCCCGACCGCCGCGGCCGTCCTGCTCACCGGACTTCAGCTGACCACCGCCCTCGCCACGGCCGGTGAGTACCGCCGGATGACCGAGGTCGCCTCGCTGGTCGAGTCGCTCGGCACGCTCGCCCACGAGATGGCCGAGGAGCGCGACCTCACCGCCTGGTACGTCGCCGGCGCCACTCGCTCCCGGCTCACCAAGGTCAGGGAGCAGCGTGGGGTGGTCGACCGGAGCAGCAAGCAGACGCTGGCCGCCATGGAGGACCTCGACGAGTCGCAGGCGGCTCGCGTCCGTACCGAGGTCGCCCAGATCCGCCGCTGGCTCAACGGTCTCCCCGGCCTGCGCAGGCTGATGACCGACGGCAGCGTGCTGCCCCGGGCGGCCCTCGGCATGTACTCGCGGATGATCACCGACTTCATCACCCTCCACGACGACCTGGGCCGCGGCGGCGGCGACGAGCGCCTCATCGGTGACGCGCTCGCGCTGGGCGCGCTGACCCGGGCCAAGGAGCAGGTCGCCAGGCAGCGGGGCACCCTCCTGGTCAGCTTCCTGGACCGCAAGTTCGACTTCGACGACCCCGCCGACCTGCTGGGCGCGTACCGGAGCCAGCTGAGCGAGGAAAACGCCTTCCGGGCGACCGCCTCGGCCGCCGAGATCAAGCGCTTCCGCGACGTGGTCAACGGTCCCAAGGTCGACCAGGCCGACTCCATGCGCGCCCTTGTCATGTCCCTCATGCGGGAGAACAAGCCGCTGGAGCGGATCGGCGGCGGCTGGCTCAGGAGCGCCGACACCTGGTACACCGCCTCCTCCGCGATCGTGGACAACATGCGGACCGTCGAGCGCGGCCTGTCGGCCGCGGTGGTCGCCCGCAGCCAGGAGATGGAGAGCGCCGAGCAGCGCAGCGCCGCGATCTCCGGTGTCTCGATCCTGGTCCTGCTGGTCCTGATCCTGCTCATCACCGCCTGGGTGGCCGGCACGCTCGTCCGGCCGCTGCGCAAGCTGCGCAGCGAGGCGCTTGAGGTGGCCGACACCCGGCTGCCCGAGACCGTCCGGGTGCTGCGGGAGTCCGGAGACCACGCTCCGAACATCGAGGTGCCCTCCATCGGGGTTGCCTCCCGCGACGAGATCGGGGAAGTGGCCAGGGCCTTCGACGAGGTCCACCGCGAGGCCATCCGGCTGGCGGGTGACGAGGCCCGGCTGCGAAGCAACATCAACGCGATGTTCGTCAACCTCTCCCGGCGCACCCAGTCGCTCGTGGAACGCCAGATCGACCTCATCGACGACCTGGAGCAGGGTGAGCAGGACGAGGGCCGGCTCGGCAGCCTCTTCAAGCTGGACCACCTGGCCACCCGCATGCGCCGGAACTCCGAGAACCTCCTGGTCCTCGCCGGTCAGGAGCAGAGCCGCCGGTGGAGTGAGCCGGTTCCGCTCAGCGACGTCGTCCGCGCCTCGCTGTCGGAGGTCGAGAACTACGAGCGGGTGAACCTCCGGGTCGAGTCGGGCATCTCGATCATCGGCCAGGCTGTCAACGACATCGTCCACCTGGTCGCGGAGCTCGTCGAGAACGCGATCTTCTTCTCGCCGCAGGACACCAAGATCACGGTGACCAGCAACGGCAACGAGATGGGCGCCGTCATCCTGGCGGTCACCGACGCGGGCATCGGCATGAGCGACGAGGAACTGGCCGAGGCCAACCGCCGGCTGGCCGAGCCTCCCGCGGTGGACCTTTCGGTCTCCCGTCGGATGGGCCTGTTCGTGGTCGGCCGCCTGGCCATGCGCCACGGGATCAGGGTCCAGCTCAGGCGCCCGGAGACCGGCGGCCTGAGCGCCGTCGTGCTCCTGCCGGTGCAGGTGGTGGCCCAGGGCACGGTGATGCCCGAGATGGCGATGGCCGGGGGCGGTATGCCGTCCGGTTCCTTCGGCGGTCCCGCAAGCTCGTTCTCCTCGGTGAACCCCGACCCGTTCGGCTCCGCTCCGAACCCGGACCCGTTCGGGACCGGCGCCGGGCGCGGTGGCCGACCGCCGGTCGGCCTCGGACAGCCCACCCAGGCGCCGCCTCAGACGCCTCCCCAGGTGCCGGCGCCGATGTCCGGGGATCTCTGGTCGGGGCCGGTGGTGCCCGCCTCCGCGGTGGAGGACCTGTGGTCGTCGCCGCTGGCGTCGACCCCGGCGCCGTCGTTCCCCTCGACCTGGCCCGAGACCTCCTCGTCCGATCTGTGGACACCGCAGCGGCTGGAGCCGGTGGAGAACACTCAGGCCCTTCCCGCGGTCGAGGTCTCGCCGACGGAACCGGAGCCGGAGGAGTTCCTGCCGATCTTCGCGGCGGTGGGGTCCGACTGGTTCCGCAGCAGCACGTCCGTCGCACCCGAGCCGGAACAGGAGCAGGAGGCAGAGCCCGAGCCCGTCGCCGAGGCCAGGCCCCGGCTGCTGGAGCAGCGGGTCAGGCGGGGTCCGCAGGGACTGGAGACCCAGAACTTCCCGCAGATCTCGCACTCCGTGCCGCAGCCTCAGCAGCAGGCACAGCCGCCGCAGCAGCAGGCACAGCCGCCCAGGCCGGCCGCGCCCGCGGCCGACAGGCAGCCGTGGAGCACCCCCTCGGATCAGGGCTGGGCGGCCGCCGAGGTCGCCAAGAAGCCGGTAGAGGGCGGCGTGACCGGAGCGGGCCTTCCCAAACGGGTGCCCAAGGCGAACCTCGTTCCCGGAGCCGCCTCGGCGGCACCGGCTGCGCCGGCCCCCTCGATGCCGCCGATATCGGCGGATCGGGTGCGCAGCCGCCTGTCCAGTTTCCAGCAAGGCGTACGGCAGGGACGCGCTGAGATGAGCGAGCGCGCCAAGGCCGTCGAGGGAGAGAACCAGCAGTGAACAACCAACTCAGCCAGGCCGCCCGCGGCTTCAACTGGCTGATCACCGAGTTCGTCAAGGAGATGCCGGGAGTGGCGCACGCGGTGATCGTCTCCGCGGATGGGCTCCCGCTGGCCTACTCCCAGGGGTTTCCCAAGGACCGGGCGGACCAGCTCGCCGCGATCACGGCCGGTCTGATCAGCCTCACCCAGGGCGCCTCACGAGTCTTCGAGGGGGGTCCTGTGGCACAGACAGTGATCGAGATGCAGCGGGGCCTCCTGCTGACCATGTCGATCAGCGATGGTTCCGCGCTGGCCGTACTGGCCTCGCCGGACTGTGACATGGGCCTGGTGGCCTACCAGATGACACTGCTCGCAGAGCGTGCCGGGCAGGCGCTTACGCCTGCGCTACGGGCCGAACTGCAGTCGGTTCAGCGATAGGGGGGTGATATGGACGCACCAGGTTGGCGTGGACCGGGGGAGGAACCCCAGAACACGTCTCAGGCCAAGAGCGGGCGAGACCGGTTGATTCGCCCGTACGCTGTGACCGGGGGCAGGACCGCCCCCCGGATGCAGCTAGCTCTCGAGGCACTGGTCTCCTCGGCGACGTTGGCGGGGGTGGATCCCGCCACGCTCTCCACGGAATATCAGGCGATCATTTCGTTGTCCCGGCAGGTGCGCTCGGTTGCCGAGCTCTCTGCCCTGTTGCGCATGCCACTTGGCGTGACCCGGGTACTGATCGCGGACATGGCGGCCGAGGGCCTGGTGCAGATCCATCAGCCGTCGCTGGATGCGGGTAAGCCGGATCTCAATTTGCTTGAAAGGGTGCTCAGTGGGCTTCGCAGGCTCTGACGCCGGGATGACGTCGACGAAGATCGTCGTCGCCGGCGGGTTCGGTGTCGGCAAGACGACCTTTGTCGGCGCGGTCTCCGAGATCATGCCGCTGACCACGGAAGCGGTGATGACAGAGGCCAGCGCGGACGTCGACGACCTCTCGCACATCCCGACAAAGCGAACCACCACGGTCGCCATGGACTTCGGCCGGGTCTCGCTGGACCGCGACCTGATCCTGTACCTGTTCGGTACGCCGGGTCAGCACCGGTTCTGGTTCATGTGGGACGACCTCGTGAAGGGTGCGATCGGTGCGATCGTGCTCGTCGACACCCGGCGGCTGGCCGACAGCTTCCCGGCGATCGACTACTTCGAGGAGGCCGGACTACCGTTCGTCGTGGCCCTCAACGGGTTCGGCGGATCGCACATTCACGGTGAGGAGGAGGTGCGGGAGGCTCTGACGATCGCCCCGCACATCCCCGTCGTCCGGACCGACGCCCGGTCCAGGGACGCGGTGAAATCGACCTTGATCACCTTGGTCGAGCACGTCCTCACACTCAGGGTCTGCCTGGATGCCGTAGCCGACGAATCCTGCGGCCTTGCCGTTCCACTCGGCGTACAG
>NZ_JBEXUE010000190.1:0-17728 GCF_040614275.1 Streptosporangium sp. NPDC006013 | reverse complement strand
CCGGTACTACCGGGTCACCGACGGAACCCATGTGGACAGCCTCTACGCCGCCTACATGTTCGGCGGCACCGCGGTCGCCCTGCTGACCGGCTCGCTGGGCGCCGCGGCCCGCCGCTCGGCCATGCTCGACGCGGCCTCGGGCGCGGCGGGCATCGTCGTCGGCACCCACGCGGTCCTGCAGGAGCGGGTCCAGTTCGCCGATCTCGGCCTGGTCGTGGTCGACGAGCAGCACAGGTTCGGCGTCGAGCAGCGCGACGCGCTCCGCGAGAAGGCCGGGGGCGGCCGCCCGCACGTGCTCGTCATGACCGCCACCCCCATCCCCCGCACGGTCGCCATGACGGTCTTCGGTGATCTCACGGTCTCCACGCTCTCCCAGCTGCCCTCCGGGCGTGCCCCGATCACCACGCACGTGGTTCCCGCCGCGGAGAAGCCGCACTTCCTCGACCGCGCCTGGACCCGGCTGCGCGAGGAGATCGGGCTGGGCCGCCAGGCCTACATCGTGTGCCCGCGCATCGGCGACCTGGAGGGCGACGAGGGCGACATGTCGAAGGCCGACGACGAGCGCAGGCCGCCGCTGGCGGTGCTCGACGTGGCCGAGACGCTCTCGCGGGGGCCGCTGCTGGGGCTCCGCACGGAGGTGCTCCACGGCAAGCTCCCTCCCGAGGAGAAGGACGCGGTGATGAAGGCGTTCACCAGGGGAGAGATCGACGTGCTGGTGGCGACCACGGTCATCGAGGTCGGCGTCGACGTCCCCAACTCCTCGGTCATGGTCATCATGGACGCGGACAGGTTCGGCGTCTCGCAGCTCCACCAGCTCCGCGGCCGGGTCGGCCGTGGCGGGCTGCCCGGTCTCTGCCTGCTGGTGACCGACTCCCCCGGCGGCACGCCCGCCAGGGCGCGGCTCGACGCCGTGGCGGCCACCCTGGACGGCTTTGAGCTGTCCCGTGTCGACCTGGAACAGCGCAGGGAGGGTGATGTGCTCGGGGTGGCCCAGTCGGGGCGCAGGTCGTCGCTGAAGATGCTCAGGCTCCTCCGCGACGAGGACGTCATCCACGCCGCGCGCCTGGACGCCGAGGCGATGCTGGAGGCCGACCCCGAGTTGGCGGGGCACCCCGTGCTCCGCGCGGAGATCGACAGGCTCCTGGCGGACGAGCGCGCCGAGTACCTGGAGAAGACCTGACGACCGGCGGAGGCGATGCCCGGCGGGGCGGTGGACGCCGCGGGGTTTCGCGGCTGTGGTCGGTGGCCGCGCCGTGGCCGGCGGACGCTCTGTGCCCAACTGCGGGGACGGCCTCCCCCCGAATGCCGTCCCCGCCTGGGCCCACTCCCGGGTCAGGTGCCGAGAGCACCGGCGTGCGGAAGGGCTCACGATCACGCCGGTCGGCCTCCCCCTGGGTCACTTGGAGGCCGCAGGAATCATCATGCAAGGGACCGGCACCTGACGGAACGACCCTTACGCTTTCGTCGCCACTCCTTGCCCACTCTTGACCTAGATCACCTACCAGGACCCTTTTGACCTGCGGTTATGTGATGCGTCGCGACACGCCGTGCTGCGCCCGGCGCATCTGAGGGCCTCCGGGGACCGGCGTCGGAACCGGCGTTGGAACCGGGGGCGGGGACGGGTGCGGGCGGTGGCCGACGGCACCGGGCGGCGGCACTGAGAGGATGGCCGGGTGAGCCGAGTCATCGCGGGAAGCGCAGGGGGGCGGCGGCTGGCAGTGCCGCCGGGGCGGGGGACCCGCCCCACGAGCGACAGGGCCAGGGAGGGGATCTTCTCCACGGTGGGGTCGCTGATCGGCCCGCTGGAGGGGTGCCGGGTGCTCGACCTCTACGCGGGCTCGGGCGCGCTCGGGCTTGAGGCGCTCTCCCGGGGGGCCGCCCGGGTGCTTCTCGTGGAGTCGGACGCCAGGGCGATCCGGACGATCAGGCAGAACGTCACCTCGCTGGGGCTGCCCGGGGCCGAGGTCGCCGCCGACAGGGTTGAGCGGCTGCTGGCCAGGGGTATCGGGGACACCGGGGAGCCGTACGACCTCGTCCTCGCCGACCCGCCGTACGTGCTGGGCGACGAGGAGGTGGGGACGGTGCTCGAACTGCTGCGCGACCGAGGCTGGCTGGCCGAGGACGCGCTCGTCGCGGTGGAACGGGAGAGCCGGGGAAGGGACCTCCGCTGGCCTGAGGGGTACGAAGAGGAGAGGGTCCGTCGTTACGGCGAAGCGTCCGTTTGGTACGGTCGCGCCGCCGGGAATCCTTAAGAGCAGGGAGTCCACCTTGCGTCGCGTTGTCTGTCCGGGATCCTTCGATCCCGTCACGAACGGTCATCTGGACATCATCGGCCGGGCTTCCCGGCAGTACGACGAGGTCGTCGTAGCCGTACTGATCAACATCGAGAAGAAGAGCCTCTTCACGGTGGACGAACGTATCCAGACTCTCCAGACGGTCACCAAGGAGTACGGGAACGTCCGCGTGGACAAGTTCCACGGCCTCCTGGTCGACTACTGCAGACAGCAGGAGATCCCCGCCATCGTGAAGGGCCTGCGCGCGATCAGCGACTTCGACTACGAGCTCCAGATGGCGCAGCTCAACTACCGGATGTCAGGGGTGGAGACCCTGTTCATGGCCACCGGGCCCGAGGTCTCCTTCCTGTCTTCCAGCCGCATCAAGGAGATCGTCAAGTATGGTGGGAGTGTGGCCGGGCTGGTTCCCGATCTTGTCCAGGAACTCCTGGTAGAACGGCTCAGGGGCTAGGCCCTGCTATTCTCTTGTTTCGGCCTTGCACGATGGCGATGATGCGCCATGCCTAACGAGAGCGAAATGACTCATCCCAACCTTGACCCCCGAGCCCCATGGGTGATCTCTACCCATGACCTGGGGCGACGACCAGGGTCGATGCGGCGGATGGACCTCGTTCTCCCGGCACCGGCGGACATCGGCGTCGACATGATCGGCGTTCCCAAGGACGCCGAAGTCGAGCTGGACATCCGGCTTGAGGCGGTCATGGAGGGTGTGCTCGTCACGGGCACTGCGCAAGCCCCGCTGCGGGGGGAGTGCGCACGCTGCCTGGAGCCGGTCATCTCGCAAGCCGAGGTGGGCTTCCAGGAGCTGTTCTTCTACTCGGCAGAGGATGCTGCCGAGGGTGACTCGCTTCTCGACGGTGAACTTCTCGACCTCGAACCCGCGTTTCGCGACGCGGTGGTGCTCACACTGCCGTTGAGCCCGGTCTGCAGTGAGGACTGCGCCGGACTCTGCGTGGAGTGCGGGGTCAGGCTGGCAGACGCCGAGCCTGATCACGGCCACGAGGTGATCGACGCCCGCTGGGCGAAGCTGCAGGGTCTGATTCCGGAACATAACAACGATCAGGAGAGCTGACGTGGCTGTCCCCAAGCGCAAGATGTCGCGGAGCAACACTCGCTCCCGCAGGTCGCAGTGGAAGGCCGCCGCGGTTTCGCTCGTGAGCTGCCCCCAGTGCCGCTCGCCGAAGCGTCCGCACGTGGCGTGCCCGACCTGCGGCACCTACAACCGCCGTCAGGTGATCGAGCCCTCCGCCTGATCGCAGTCTGACAGACGGATGCCGGCCGGGCTCCCGCCCGGTCGGCGTCACCGTCCGCCCACCCTGCGATGGCGGTCCGCCCGCGGTTGTGGTGGACGCCGGGGTTCGCGGTAGAACGCGTGCCCTCCCGGCGCCCACCACATCTTCGGGCATCTCTCGTTTCTTCGCCATCGCGCATTCGATGAGAGAGCGTGCGAGGAGAAACCGTGGGTACGAGTGTCAAACCGGTCGCCGTCGAGTTCGTCAGGGACGAGCTTGAGCGCCTTCTGTCGGTGCGCCTGGACGTCGCCATCCTGGAGCGTGCGCTGACGCACCGCTCCTACGCGTACGAGAACGGCGGCCTGCCGACCAACGAGCGCCTGGAGTTCCTGGGCGACTCGGTGCTGGGCCTGGTCGTCACCGACACCCTCTACCGCAACCACCCCGACCTGCCCGAGGGGCAGCTGGCCAAGCTCAGGGCCGCGGTGGTGAACATGCGCGCCCTCGCCGACGTGGCCCGCTCGCTGGGCCTGGGCCGCTTCCTGCGGCTCGGCCGGGGTGAGGAGGGTACCGGGGGGCGCGACAAGTCCTCGATCCTCGCGGACACCCTTGAGGCGCTCATCGGCGCGATCTACGTGAACAGGGGTCTGGACGAGGCGTTCCGCGTCGTCCACCTGCTCTTCGACCCCCTCATCACCCGCTCCGCCTCGCTCGGCGCCGGGCTCGACTGGAAGACCTCCCTGCAGGAGCTCACCGCGTCCGAGTCGCTCGGCGTGCCCGAATACCATGTCGAGGAGAGCGGCCCCGACCACGCCAAGTCCTTCACCGCGGTCGTTCGCGTCGGCGGAGAGGGGTATGGTTCGGGATCCGGCCGCTCGAAGAAGGAAGCCGAGCAGCAGGCCGCAGAGGCGGCCTGGAACAGGATCCGCCAGGACCGCGACAGACGCGAAGCCGGCTGACCCGTCGACCAAGGAGGGGTGCATGCCCGAACTGCCCGAGGTCGAGGTGGTACGCCGTGGCCTGGAGCGGTGGGTTTCCGGCAGGGTCGTCGCCCACGCCGAGGTGCTCCACCCGAGGGCGATCAGACGGCACCTTCCCGGAGCGGAGGAGTTCTCCACCCGGTTGAAGGGCCGCACCGTCGGTGCGGCGGAGCGCAGGGGTAAGTACCTCTGGCTGCCGCTGGACGGCCCCGACGCCATCCTGGCGCACCTCGGGATGAGCGGCCAGCTGCTGGTCGTGGAGCCGGACACGGCGCCGGAGAAGCACCTGCGCGTCCGGATCGGCTTCACCGACGGTGGCCCGGAGCTGCGCTTCGTCGACCAGCGGACCTTCGGCCACGTGCTGGTGACCGCCATGATCCGGGCCGGCGGCCGGACGGTGCCCGAACCGATCGCGCACATCGCGGCCGACCCGTTCGAGGGGCATTTCGACGACGAGGCCTTCGCCCGCCGGCTGCGTGCCCGGCAGACCGAGGTCAAGCGCGCGCTGCTGGACCAGTCGCTGATCAGCGGTGTCGGCAACATCTACGCCGACGAGGCTCTCTGGCGGGCCAGGCTGCACGGCGCCCGGCCCACCGGAGCGCTGACCAAGCCGAAGATCGCCGAGTTGCTGGGCGCCGCCAGGGAGGTGATGTCCGCCGCACTGGCCGAGGGCGGCACATCTTTCGACAGTCTTTACGTGAATGTCAATGGTGAGAGCGGTTACTTCGACCGTTCCCTCGCGGTCTACGGCAGGCGCGACGAGCCCTGCCCGCGGTGCGGTGCCCCGATCGTTCGCGAGTCGTTCATGAACCGTTCCTCCTACAGCTGCCCTCGCTGCCAGCCCAGGCCGAGGAGGGCCGCGGCGTGACGGACGTGCGACTGACCGCCTGGGTCAGGGGTCGTGTGCAGGGTGTGGGTTTTCGCTGGTGGACGCGGTCCAGGGCGCTGGAGCTCGGCCTGGCCGGCTGGGCGCGCAACACGGCCGACGGCCGGGTCGAGGTGGTCGCGCAGGGGCCCGAGAAGTCGTGCGCGATGCTGCTTGAGCTGCTCAGGGGCGGTGAGACGCCCGGCAGGGTGGACGGGGTCGTCGAACGTTGGAGCGAGGCCAAAGGCGGTCTTGAGGGTTTTGTCGAGCGCTGACCACTTTCCTAAACCGCCCAAAATACGGTATAGTTGACTGTCGAGAGTGCCTACTGGTGCATCCATTCGGAGCGTTCAGCTTGACCGCCTCCCTCACCGGTGCGACTCTTGACAAAGAACCACGCGCACCCCTCCCGCGGCAAAGAAGTGCGCGAACCAGTCTGGTCACTCAGCGTGGAGGACCCTTTACTATGGCGAAGGCTCTACTAGGCCACGTCGGCGGTCCCGACCCTCGTATGGTCTCGGAAATGCGTCGTCTCCAGCAGCGCATCCGTGATCTCGAGGGAGAGCTCACCCGGCTCCAGGCCCAGAACGACGAACTCGCGGCAAGTGCCCGCGACGAGGAGTTCAACCGTCTGCAGGATCGCGAGCCGGCTCTCACCTAACGGGGTCGGGGCGGAAACACACTGTCCGGGGACGCCTCACCGGGGCGTCCCTTGTCATATATGTTATTTACGTCATATATGTCCTATCTTTCATATATGTCGTGCGAGGAAGGCCAGCTGCTCGGGTAACACCCTGCGGCGATAGGCCGTGTCCTGGCATCCTTCGCTGATCCCTCCCTCGGCGGTGGCACCCAGTGCCTTCAGGGCCTTCAGCATGGTCTGGGTCTGCCGTGCCCACGCGTCGCGCTCCCCACACCCCAGCCAGACCGGGATGTTCACGAGTTCGCGCAGCGGCGCCTGCGCCGCGCTCACCGCCGGCGACGCCGCGACGACCGCCCCCACCTGTGCGGGGCCCAGCTCCGCGGCCAGTCTCAGCGCCCCCGCGCCGCCCGCCGACCAGCCCATCAGCCCGATCTTCGCGGTGTCCATCCCGTTCATGCTCAGGTAGGGCAGCAGGGTGCCCGGGATGTCGGCGGAGGGCCAGTCGTCGATGGAGGCCAGCGCGAAGCGCCCGCCCCCGGCGGCCAGGTAGCGGTCGATCGCGTAGACGTCGAACGGCGTGCGCGCATCACCCGCGGCCCCGTGAAGCATGATCACCACAGGCAGCCCGTCCGTCGCCCCCGGAGGCATCCCGACGATGACCCGGCGCCGGTCGACCTGGCTGCGCTGGAGCGTTCCAGGAGACGTCACCGGGGGCGCGGGGACCGCGCCGCAGACGATCTGGGCGTACGCCCCCCTGATGCCGTCCGGGCCGGCCGCCAGCGCGGCGCCGCCGAGGCCCAGCGCGGTCAGCCCGCCGCCCACCAGGAAGGCGCGCCGCCCGAGATGACCCCTGCCGCTCGATGGGCGTGACGGAGCTCCGTCAGCACCGCGTTCCGCGTTCATGCAGGGCACCATAGGCGGTGTGCGGGCGGGTGCGGGTGAAGAACGGTAGTCTTCCCGCGTTGGCGAAGCCGTGGGGTGACAGGGAAGACGCGTTCATCGGCGCCCGGGGCACGGCGCGTGATACGCGGGCCGGCGCGGCCGCACCGTGAATGGGGGGCTCTCTTTGTATCTCAAGACCCTTACCCTGCGCGGTTTCAAGTCCTTCGCCTCGGCCACCACGCTCCGCTTCGAGCCGGGCATCACCGCGGTCGTCGGCCCCAACGGATCCGGCAAGTCCAACGTGGTCGACGCCCTGGCCTGGGTCATGGGGGAGCACAGCGCCAAGTCGTTGCGCGGCGGCAAGATGGAGGACGTCATCTTCGCCGGCACCTCCTCGCGGGCACCGCTGGGCCGCGCCGAGGTCACGCTGACCATCGACAACACCGACGGCATGCTCCCGATCGACTACACCGAGGTGACGATCAGCCGCCTGATGTTCAGGGCCGGCCAGAGCGAGTACGCCATCAACGGCGACACCTGCCGCCTGCTCGACATCCAGGAGCTGCTGTCCGACTCCGGCATCGGCCGCGAGATGCACGTCATCGTCGGCCAGGGCCAGCTCGACCAGGTGCTGCACGCGGGACCCGAGGAGCGCCGGGCGTTCATCGAGGAGGCCGCAGGCGTCCTGAAGCACCGCAAGCGCAAGGAGAAGGCGCTGCGGAAGCTCGACGCGATGCAGGCCAACATGACCCGGGTACAGGATCTCACCACCGAGCTGCGCCGCCAGCTCAAACCGCTGGGCCGCCAGGCCGAGATCGCCCGCAAGGCCGCCGTCATCCAGGCGGACCTCCGCGACGCCAGGCTCCGGCTGCTCGCCGACGACGTGCTCACCCTGCGGACCACCCTGGAACGGGAGATGGCCGACGAGGCGGCGGTCCTCGCCCGCCGCACCGCTGTGGAGACCGAGCTGGAGCAGGGCCAGGCCGCCGAGGCCGAGCTGGAGGCCGCCGAGGCCGAGGCCCAGCCGCGGCTGGCCGCCGCGCAGGAGACGTTCTTCCGGCTCTCCTCCCTTCGCGAGCGCCTCAGGGGCCTGGCGGGACTCGCCGCCGAGCGGCACCGGCACGCCACCGACACCGCGGTGGAGCGGCGGGGGCGCGACCCGGAGGACTTCGAACGTGAGGCCGAGGAGGTCCGCGAGCAGGAGCGGGTCCTGGTCGAGCTGCTCGAGGGGGAGCGGGAGTCGCTCGCGGAAACCGTGGCCAGGCGCACCGAGACCGAGGCCGCACTCGCCGCGGAGGAGCGGCGGCTGGCCGCGGAGGCCAGGGCCGCCGCCGACCGGCGCGAGGGCCTGGCCAGGCTCAGGGGGCAGGTCGGGGCGGCGCGCAGCCGGGCGGGGGCCGCCGAGGAGGAGATCGGCCGGTTGCGGCGCTCGCTGGAGGAGGCCGAACAGCGCGCCGAGGAGGCCCGCGCCGAGCACGACAGCCAGGAGCTGGCCGAACCGGCCGCCGATCCGGCCCTCGCCGAGGAGCTGGAGATCGCCCTGGAGACGGTCGAGCAGGCCAGGGAGTCCGTCGAGTCGGCCAGGGCCGGGGTCGAGGAGGCCAAGGCGGCCGTCGCGGGCCCGAACGCCGCGCTCGGCGCCGCCCGGGCCGCCCTCGCCGCGGCACGCAAGGCCGACCAGCAGGCGCAGCGCCAGGTGGCCGCGCTGGAGGCCAGGTTCGAGGCGCTGGAGCTGGGCCTGGCCGGTGGTGCCGACGGTGGCGCCGCGCTGCTCGCCGCCGACCTGGCCGGGGTGCTCGGGCCGGTGGCGACCATGCTGTCGGTGCGGCCCGGTGCCGAGGTGGCCGTCGCCGCCGTGCTCGGGGCCGCCGCCGAGGCCGTCGCCGTCGAGTCGCTGCAGAGCGCGGCCGACGCCATCGAGTTCCTCCGGGGCCGCGACGGCGGCCAGGCCGGCCTCGTCATCGCCGCCGGTGAAGCGGCGGTCCCGCCGGGCCAGGTGCCGCAGGCGGGCGCGGAGTGGGCGATCGACCTGGTCACGGTCTCCACCGAGCTGCGGGCCGCCGCCACCCACCTGCTGGCGGGCGTGCTGGTCGTGGACGATCTCGCGACCGCGAGGAAGACGGTCGAGCAGTATCCCGGGCTGCGGGCCGTGACCCGCTCCGGCGACCTCCTGGGTGCCCACGCCGCCGTCGGCGGCGGTTCGGCGGGCGCCACCTCCGCCATTCAGATGCGGGCCGCGCTCGACGAGGCGACCGCCGACCTGGCCGAGGCCAGGGGCGCCGCCGAGCTTGCGGCGACGGAGCTGGAGGAGACCGCGGAGGCCGAGGGAGAGGCGCAGCTCGCGGTCGAGACCGCCCAGGCGCGGGTCGCCGAGGCACAGACGGGAGTGCAGAACAGACAGGCCGGGGTCAACGCGGCACAGGCCGCCCTGGACCGGGTCAGGGCGAGACAACGCGACGCGGACCAGAAGGTCGCCGCGGTGGCCAGGCGGCTCGCCCAGCTGGACGCCGCCGCCAGGGCGGCCCGCGACGAGTGCGAGCGCCTGGCCGCGGGCGTACGGGCCGCCGAGGAGGCGCGGGACCGCGACGCGGCCGGCCTCGCCGAGCTGGAGGAGCGGCTCGCCGCGGCCGTGGGTGCCGAGGAGCGACAGAGCGAGCCCAGCACCGACCACCGCGGCGAGCTCGCCGAGATCTGCGCGACGGCCAGGCAGGACGAGATGGAGGCCCGCCTCACGGTACGGACGGCGGAGGAGCGGGTCAGGGGCATCGACGGCAGGGCGGAGGAGCTGACCCGCGCCGCGGAGCGCGAGCGCGAGGAGAGGTCCAGGGCGGCCGAGCGCAGGGAGCGGCGGCGCGAGCAGGCTCGGACGGCCCAGGCGGTCGTCAGGGGCGCGGAGCTGGCGCTGCGCACGCTGGAGACCTCCCTGGCCGCCGCCGCGGGAGAGCGCGACGAGGCGGAGCGGGCCCGCGGGCAGATCGACGCCTCGCTCAAGGCGGTCAGGATCCGGGTCCGTGAGCTCACCGGTGAACTGGACAAGCTGGTCAACCGGGCACACGGCAGCGAGGTGGCCCGCACCGAGCAGCGGCTCCGCCTGGAGCAGCTCCAGGAGCGGGCGGTGGAGGAGTACGGCGTCGAGGCGGACACCCTCATCGCCGAGTACGGCCCCGGCGAGCCGGTTCCGACGGCGGACGGCGAGCCCGTCCCCTACGACCGCGAGGAGCAGCTCAAACGGGCCAGGGTGGCCGACCGGCAGATGGCCCAGCTCGGCAAGGTCAACCCGCTCGCGCTCGAGGAGTTCGCGGCCCTTGAGGAGCGGCACTCGTTTCTCACCTCGCAGCTGGAAGACCTCAAGAAGACCCGCCGCGACCTGCTGCTCGTGGTCAAGGAGGTCGACGAGCGGGTCGAGCAGGTCTTCGGCGCCGCCTTCGCGGACGTGGCCCGCGAGTTCGAGACGATCTTCACGCGAGTGTTCCCCGGAGGTGAGGGCAGGCTGCTGCTCACCGACCCGGAGGACATGCTGACCACCGGTGTCGAGGTCGAGGCCCGGCCGCCGGGCAAGAAGGTCAAGCGGCTGTCGCTGCTGTCCGGTGGCGAGCGGTCGCTGACCGCGGTGGCGTTCCTCGTGTCCATCTTCAAGGCGCGGCCCTCGCCGTTCTACGTGATGGACGAGGTCGAGGCCGCGCTGGACGACACCAACACCCAGCGCCTGCTCACCCTCTTCGAGGAGCTCAGGCAGACCTCGCAGATCATCATCATCACCCACCAGAAGCGCACCATGGAGATCGCCGACGCGCTGTACGGCGTGTCGATGCGTGGGGACGGCGTCACCCAGGTCATCAGCCAGCGCCTGAGGGAGAACGAGTCCGCCTGAATCCTCCGGGTTTCCGGAGGGTCCGTGTGGTGGTCCGGGGCCGCCCTCGGGATGAAGCGGTGGGAGGTCGCGAGCCTGCCCGGGTTTCCGGGGGTGGTCCCGGAGGGCCGGGGCGGTGCGGGGCCGGGAGGTCGTGAGCCCGTTCCGGTGCTCGGAGGTGGTCAGGGGCCGCGGGTCCGTCCGGGTTTTCGCGGACGGTCCAGGGCGGTCCGCGCGATGAGGTGGTGACCGACGGTGAGGGACCGCGAACCCGTCCGGACCCCTTGAGGTCGGAGCATCCCGGGGCGTCTGGAAAACTGTGGTCTTGTGGAAGCCTATCTCGGCATAATCGCGATCATCGTCGTCGTCGCCCTGCTGGCGGCCGGCGGCATGCTCCTGCTGTTCAGGAGGGGGGGCACCAGCGCGCCGCCGCGGGTCGAGGCGCCCGAGGCGCCGCCGGCCCCCGAGGAGACGCGGGCCCCCGGCAGGGGCGCGGTCATGGACGACGAGGCGACGACCACCGTGCCGCCGCCGGCCAGGCCGGTCGAGCCCGAGGCCGCCGTCATCCCGGAGATCGAGATCCCGCCGCCGTCCGCCGGCCGGATGGTGCGGCTCCGCGCCCGGCTGGCCCGGTCGCAGAGCACCCTGGGCAAGGGGCTCCTGGAGCTGCTCTCCCGTGACCGTCTCGACGACGACGCCTGGGACGAGATCGAGGAGACCCTGATCACCGCGGACGTCGGCGTGGCGCCGACCCGGGCGATGGTCGACGAGCTGCGTACCCGGGTGAAGGTGCTGGGCAGCCGGACACCCGAGGAGGCGCGCGCCCTGCTCAGGGAGCAGCTGCTCGCCCAGATCGGTACCGACATGGACCGTACGCTGCACGTCAAGCCGCACGGTGAGCGTCCCGCGGTGGTCCTCGTGGTCGGGGTCAACGGCACCGGCAAGACCACCACCACCGGCAAGCTGGCGCGCGTCCTCATCGGCGACGGCGGCAAGGTCGTGCTGGGCGCCGCCGACACCTTCCGTGCCGCCGCCGCCGACCAGCTGCAGACCTGGGGAGACCGGGTCGGAGCCGCGGTGGTACGCGGCCCGGAGGGCGGCGACCCCGCCTCGGTGGCCTTCGACGCCGTTGCCGAGGGCATCGGCGAGAAGGCCGACGTGGTGATCGTCGACACCGCCGGGCGGCTGCACACCAAGACCGGCCTGATGGACGAGCTCGGCAAGGTCAAGCGCGTCATCGAGAAGAAGGCCACCGTCGACGAGGTCCTGCTCGTCCTCGACGCCACCACGGGCCAGAACGGCATGCGCCAGGCCCAGGTGTTCGCCGAGGTGGTCAACATCACCGGCATCGCCCTGACCAAGCTCGACGGCACCGCCAAGGGCGGCATCATCATCTCCGTCCAGCGCGAGCTGGGCGTCCCGGTCAAGCTGGTCGGTCTCGGCGAGGGGCCCGACGACCTCGCCCCGTTCGACCCCGAGGTCTTCGTGGACACGCTCCTCGGGGGGTGAGTCCCGCCGGGCCGGTCGGTCTCATGGGGAGGCCGGCCGGCGTGGTCCGGTTCGATCCCGGGGTCTTCGTGGACACGCTCCTCAGCGGGTGAGGCCGGCCCGAGCCCCGCCGCGCCCGCCCTCAGCGCGGGACGTGGGACCGGGTGCCGATGGGGACGACCAGCGGGGTGCCGGCCACCGGGTCCTCGATGACCTTGGCGTCCAGCTCGAAGACCTCCGCCAGCAGGGCCTCGGTGAGCACCTCGGGCGGGGGGCCGGCGGCGACGACCCTGCCGTCCCGCATGGCCACCAGGCGGTCGGCGTAGCGGGCGGCGAGATTCAGGTCGTGCAGGACCATCACCACGGTGCGGCCCAGTTCGCCGTGGAGCCTGCGTACCAGTTCCAGCACCTCGATCTGGTGGGCGAGGTCGAGGAAGGTCGTCGGCTCGTCGAGCAGCAGCAGGTCGGTGCCCTGGGCGAGGGCCATGGAGATCCAGGCCCGCTGCCGCTGCCCGCCTGACAGCTCGTCCAGCGGGCGGTCGCCCAGGTCGAGCAGGCCGGTCATGGCCAGGGCCGCGTCGACCGCGGACTCGTCGTCGGACGACCACTGCCGGTACCAGGTCTGGTGCGGGTGCCGCCCCCTGGAGACCAGATCGGCGACGGTCAGCCCCTCGGGTGCCGAGGGGGACTGGGGCAGCACGCCCAGGATCCTGGCGACCTCCCTGCTGGGCATCCTGTCGATGCGCTTGCCGTCCAGCAGTACCTCGCCGCCGGACGGCTTGAGCAGCCGCCCCATGGCGCGCAGCAGCGTGGACTTGCCGCACCCGTTCGGCCCGATGACGGCGGTCACCGTCCCGGTCTCGATCCCGAGGTCGAGGCCGTCGACGACGACGCGGTCCCCGTACCCCAGCTTGAGGTCAACGGCCTGGAGTCTCACGTACGGGCCTTCCTGCGCACACGGATGAGGAGATAGATCAGGTAGGGGGCGCCGATGACTCCGGTGACCACGCCCACCGGCAGCTCGACGGGGCTGAACGCGGTCCTGGCGACCAGGTCCGCGCCGACGGTGAGGACCGCGCCGGCCAGGGCCGAGACGACCAGCGGGGGCTGTGCCACCCCGGCCAGGCGCAGTGCGATCTGCGGTGCGGCCAGGGCGACGAACGCGATCGGCCCGGCGGAGGCGGTCGCCGCCGCCGCGAGGAGTACGGCCGCGAGGATCATCAGTCCCCTGGTGAGGTTCATCCGCACCCCCAGGCCGGTCACGGTGTCGTCGCCGAAGCGCAGCGCGCCGAGTGAGGCGGTGCCGAGCAACGCCGGTGGGACGAGCACGGCCAGCGCGATCACGACCGGCACCACGTGCTCCCAGCCCCGGCCGTTCAGCGAGCCGCTGATCCAGACCATGGCCCGGCTGCTGTCGTTGACGTCGCCGACGGTCAGCAGCCAGAACTTGAGGTTGGTGCAGATCGCCGAGACGCCGATGCCGACCAGGACCAGCCGGTAGCCGTCCATGCCTTTGCGCCAGGCCAGCAGGTAGACGGTCAGCGCGCCGATCAGGCCGCCGAGCAGGGCCGCCGCGGGGACGCCCGCCTCGGCGAGGACGCCGCTCACGCCGCCCCAGGTGTTTCCCGCCGCCACGATGACCGCGACCACGGTCACGCTGGCGCCGGTGGTGACGCCCAGGATGTCCGGGCTGGCCAGCGGGTTGCGGGCGATGGCCTGGACGATCGCCCCGGACAGGGCGAGCGCCGCGCCGACTCCGGCGCCGGTCAGCGCGCGGGGAAGCCGGAGTTGCATGACGACGAAATGGTCGGGCCCGTCGCCGGTGATGGCGCGGAAGACCTCGGAGAGGCTCATCGGGATGTCGCCGAGGCGCATGCTGAGCGCCATGAGCAGCACCGTTGTGCCCAGCAGCGCCAGTGCGGCGGCGACGGAGCGCGGCCGGAGCAGCCAGGAGGCGGGGCCGATGCGCAGCGCTCGCCTGCTCACGAGGTCCGGGGGCGCGGTGGAGGTCACAGCCGCACCGGCCTTCTGCGCCGTACCAGGGCTATGAAGAACGGCGCGCCCGCGAGGGCGAGGACCACACCCACCTCCAGCTCGCCGGGATGGGCCACCACGCGGCCGATGACGTCGGCGAGGAGCAGGGCCGAGGCGCCCGCCAGGCCGGAGTACGGCAGCAGCCAGCGGTGGTCGGGGCCGGAGAGCGGCCGGGTGAGGTGCGGGACGATCAGGCCGACGAAGGCCAGCGCGCCGCAGACCGCCACGGAGGCGCCGCTGAGCAGGGTGATGGCGATGATGCCGACGGCGCGGGTCAGGGCGATGTTCTGGCCGAGCGCGCGGGCGACGTCCTCGCCCAGGGAGAGCGCGTTGAGGCCGGGCGCGTTGACCAGGGCCGTGATCAGGCCGACGGCGATGAAGGGGAGCACCTGCCAGGCCACGTCCGCGCCCCTGGCCGCTATCGACCCCAGTTGCCAGAAGCGGAAGGTGTCCATGGCCTGTTCGTCCAGCAGCACCAGCGCCGAGGTGAGCCCGTAAAGGAAGGCGCTGACGGCGGTGCCCGCGAGGGCCAGGGTCACCGGCGTGGGGCCGCCCCGGCCACCGGCCATGCCGAGGGCGAACACCCCGGCGCTGGCGATGAGGGCACCGGCGAGGCCGAACCAGATGTAGCCGTACGGGCTGCCGACCCCCAGGACCACGATGCTGAGGACCATGGCGAAGGCCGCACCCTGGGTGACGCCGAGCAGTCCCGGGTCGGCCAGCGGGTTGCGGGTGTGGCCCTGCATGAGGGCGCCCGCGACGCCGAGGGCGATCCCGGCCATGACGCCGATGGCGGTTCGGGGGATGCGCAGCGACCGGACGATGATGTCGTTCTCGGTGCCGGTGGGGCCGGTGAGCGCGTGCCAGACGTCGGCCGGCGGGATCGGTTTGGCGCCGAACGCGAGGCTCAGCGTGACCGTCGTCGCCAGGAGCGCGAGCAGTCCGCCCAGCACGAGGAGGCGGCGGTTGTGGGTTCTCCGGACGGTGCCGGGCGGGGCGGCCCGTGGGACGGACGTCGTATTGATCACCTGACCTCCCCTTTTTTGCGTGATCGATGCTGAGTATGCCAGTTTAGGTATGGCTAAGCTAAATAAGGCTTGCCTAAACTTTGTGAGGAGATCCAGGAACATGAGAGCACTGCGCGCCCTGGCCGTCGGAGTGGTGGGAGTCGCGCTGTCCGCGGGTCTCGCCGCCTGCGGATCGAGCACCTCGGAGACCTCCGCGACCGCCGCGGAGACCTCCGGCGCGTCCGCGGCCCCCGCGGCGAGCGACACGGCCGCCTTCCCCAGGACCGTGAAGCACGTCATGGGAGAGGCGACGATCCCCGCCCAGCCCAAGCGGGTCGTGGCCCTCGACCAGAGCTTCGTCGACGCGGTGCTGACCCTGGAGACCGAGGTCGTCGGTTTCACCAGTTACCGGGGGATCGAAGGGGAGCTCCCCGACTACCTGACCCCGGTCCTCGGCCACGCCAAGGAGGCCACCTCGGTCGGGACCCTGGAGCAGCCCAGCCTGGAGCGGATCCTCGAGCTCAAGCCCGACCTGATCGTCTCGGCCAAGGTCCGCCACGAGGCGCTGTACGACAAGCTGTCGCAGATCGCGCCGACGGTGTTCAGCGAGACCACCGGGGCCATCTGGAAGGAGAACCTCAGGCTCGTGGGCCAGGCCCTGGGCAAGGAGGACCTCGCCGAGCAGAAGATCAAGGAGTACCAGGACCGCGCCGTCCGGATCGGTGAGTCCATCAAGGCCAAGGAGGGCAGGCTGCCCACCGTCTCCGTCGCCCGCTTCGCGGGTGAGCCGACGGTCCGGCTGTACGTGGAGAACTCCTACTCGGGCCTGGTGCTCAAGGACGTCGGCTTCCCGCGTCCCGAGGACCAGCCGACCGTGACCGACACGATCATGGTTCCGATCAGCCAGGAGAACATCTCCCAGCTCGACGCCGACCACATCTTCGTCGCGGCCTACGAGGACCCGGCGGTCGGGCCGGTCAAGGAGAAGTTCGAGGCCAACCCGCTCTGGGGCAAGCTCAAGGGCGCCAAGCACGACGTCAGCGACACCATCTGGATGAGCGCCGTCGGCATCCAGGGCGCGCACGCCATCCTCGACGACCTCGCCAAGATCTTCGAGGTCGACCCGGCCAGGGCCGGCTGACCGGCGGGTAGGGGCGGGACGCCTGTCCCGCCTTCCGGCGCCGGGACCGGCACGGGGCCGACGCGCCGTGCCGGTCCCCGCCTGTCGCGGCCGGTCCGCGACGGGAACGCGCCCCCGAGCGGCGCCTGCTCAAACACTGATCAATTTCAGGTACCCGCGCATCACATACTCGGAGGCGACCACGGTACGAGCCGTGTCCGCCAGGGAGAGCGGGCGGTGAACCGCCAGGGGCGCCGGGCCGTCTTCCAAGTGGTGATTAAGTCCCCAACGCGTGGGAAGCGGGGAGACGTGGAGATGGGTCTCGGAACTTCTGCGGGCGCAGGCCCCGGCCCGGCGGCGGGTCCAGGGGGCGTGGTGGTTGACATTTTTCCTAACCCGAAAGTTATTGCTACCTGGGGTTATGTGATGATAGACACACCTTCGACTGAATCCGGAGAACGATGTTACGATATTGATACTTGTTCGGCTGTAGGGCGTGTCGTACCCGCCGTTGGCGCAGTCAGCGAGCAGTCTCCCGATCACGCAGGGCTTTTAACGGCCCCCTTACGGGGTGCCTGCGAGCATCGGCTACGCCGTCAGAAAGGGTGTAGCACAGTCTCGCCGGGCGGTAGCGGGGGGAAAAGCACGAGGGGGATCCAATGATCACGATGACGGAAGAGCAACGCCAGGACTGGTTCGAGCGCGACGTCGTGCCGGTCACCAGCCAGCTCTACGCGTCCGCGATGCGCCTGACCCGCAACACCGCCGATGCGGAGGACCTGGTCCAGGAGACCGTCACCAAGGCGTTCACCTCGTACCACCAGTTCCGCGAGGGCACCAACCTCAAGGCGTGGCTGCACCGCATCCTGACCAACAACTTCATCAACGACTACCGCAAGAAGCAGCGCTCGCCCAAGCTCTCGGCCGCCGAGGAGATCGAGGACTGGCAGCTCGCCGCCGCCGAGTCCCACACGTCCAGCGGTCTCAAGTCCGCCGAGACCGAGGCGCTGGAGCAGCTGCCGGACAGCGCGGTCATGAACGCCCTGCGTGCCCTGCCCGAGGACTTCCGGGTCGCCGTCTACCTGGCCGACGTCGAGGGCTTCGCCTACAAGGAGATCGCCGAGCGGATGGGCACCCCCATCGGCACGGTCATGTCCCGCCTCCACCGGGGTCGCCGCCAGCTCCGCACCATGCTTGAGGACTACGCCCGCGAGGAGGGCGGCCTCCGCTCGGCCATCGAGCAGGCCCAGGTGGCCTGAGTCGTTTTTGCGGTGGCGATGGGGCGGACGGGCCTGTCGGGCTCGGCAATCGAGCAGGCCCAGGTTGCCTGAGT
>NZ_JBEXUE010000189.1:0-17767 GCF_040614275.1 Streptosporangium sp. NPDC006013 | reverse complement strand
GGTCACCAGGACGGTGACCGCCGCGCTCGGCCCGGGGTGGCAGGCCAGCAGCAGCCCCCGCGCGGCCCTGAGCACCGGCCCTGTCCCCGGGCACATCGGCCGGCTCGTCGTCACTGATCGATCGTAGGCCGAGGCGCCCAGGAAAGCGGGTACCGAACATCTCAAAAAAGCGGACATCGCTACAAGAAACAGACAGCGTTGCTAGGTGAGATGCCCCGAGGAACGGACAGCGAGGCTGCCGCGACGCATGCCGCAGATCCAGCTGGGCAAAAGGCAAATGTCCGCTGTTCGCGAGCCGGGGGTCTGTCCTATGACGCGAATCATCGCTGTCCGCGGCGCGCTCCCACCGAACCGGCACTCCCAGGCAGAGATCACCGAGGCGTTCGCACGGGCGTGCCTGCCCGAGGGGGCCAGCCGCCGGTTACTCGACCGGCTGCACACCTCCGCGCGGGTGGAGTCACGGCATCTGACGTTACCGCTCGAGCAGTACGCCAAGCTGGACGGCTTCGGGGCGGCCAACGACGCCTTCGTGGAGACAGCCGTGGAGCTGGGCACCGAGGCGCTGGGCGGCGCGCTGGAGGAGGCCGGGGTCCTCCCCGAGGACGTGGACATGATCCTCTTCACCTCGGTGACCGGCGTCGCGGCCCCCTCGGTGGACGCCAGGGTGGCCGGGCGACTCGGGCTGCGCCCGGACGTCAAGCGGATCCCCATCTTCGGACTGGGCTGCGTCGCGGGGGCGGCCGGAATCGCCCGGCTCCACGACTACCTGCACGGCTGGCCCGAGCAGCTGGCGGTGCTGCTCTCGGTCGAGCTGTGCTCCCTCACCCTGCAGCGCGGTGACGCCTCCGTCGCCAACATGGTGGCGAGCGCCCTGTTCGGCGACGGGGCGACGGCCGTGGTGGCCTGCGGTGACGAGTGGCGCCCCCGGCGTACCGGCTCGCCCGCGACCTCCCGGGCCGGTGCGGTGAGTGGCGCGTCCGCGACGACGCGGCCCGCGGGACCCGCGGGGTCCTCTCCGGCGGCGGGCGCTCCCGCGACCGCCTGGCCCGCGGGCCCCGCGGGCTCCTCCCCCTCCACCGGCGAGCCGGCCTCCCACCGGCCCTGCGGACGGGCGGCTCCGGCGGTGGTGGCCTCGCGCAGCCATCTGTATCCCGGCTCCGAGCACGTGATGGGCTGGCGCGTCGGCGACACCGGCTTCCGCGTGCTGCTCGACGCGAGTGTCCCCGAGGTGGTGCGCACCTACCTGGCCGACGACGTGCACGGCTTCCTCGCCGACCACGACCTGAGCAGCGAGGAGGTGACGGCGTGGGTCTGCCACCCGGGCGGCCCCAAGGTCCTGGAGGCGGTGGCCGAGACGCTGCGGCTTCCCGAGGGCGCGCTGGACCTCACCTGGCGCTCGCTCGCCGCGATCGGAAACCTCTCCTCCTCCTCGGTCCTGCACGTCCTGCGGGACACGCTCGCCCTGCGGCCACCGCCGCCCGGCACTCCGGGGATGCTCCTGGCGATGGGGCCGGGCTTCTGCTCCGAACTCGTACTGCTGCGCTGGTAGGAGCCCGATGTCCTGGCATCTGTCGTCCTGGTACCTGCTCCTTGTGCTGCTCGTCGGCCTTGAGCGGATCGCCGAACTGATCGTCGCCCGCCGTAACGCGCGATGGAGCACGGCGCGCGGCGGGGTGACGTACGGGCGGGGCCACTACCCGTGGATGGTCGCCCTGCACACCGCTCTGCTGGCCGGATGCCTGCTGGAGGCGGGTCTGGCCGGCCGGCCCTTCGTGCCCGCGCTCGGCTGGCCGATGCTCGCCCTGGTGGTCGCCGCGCAGGGTCTGCGCTGGTGGTGCGTGGTCTCGCTGGGCCCTCAGTGGAACACCCAGGTGATTGTGGTGCCGGGCCTGCCTCTGGTGGAGCGGGGGCCCTACCGGCTGCGCCTGCTCCGCCACCCCAACTACGTGGCGGTGGCCGTCGAGGGGGCCGCGTTGCCGCTGGTGTACGGCGCGTGGGTCACCGCGCTGACGTTCACGGTGCTCAACGCCGTGCTGATGAGGGTGCGGATCCGCTGTGAGGAGGACGCGCTGGCCTCGCTCGCCACGGCGACACCGGACGGCGCACCGCCCGCCACCGGGCGGGCGCCGGCATGATCGACGTCCTGATCGCGGGCGGGGGGCCGGCCGGGCTGGCCACCGCCATCCACGCCGCCCTGGCCGGGATGGAGGCCGTCGTCGTCGAGCCCAGGGCCGTACCGGTGGACAAGGCCTGCGGCGAGGGGCTGATGCCCACCGGGGTCGCGGCCCTGCGGTCGCTGGGGGTGCGGGTCGAGGGCAGGCCGCTGCGCGGCATCCGCTACCTGGACGGCCGTCACGAGGCGGAGGCGGCGTTCCGCGACGGGTCTGGCCTGGGCGTACGGCGGACCACGCTGCACACCGCACTGTCCCTGCGGGCGCGGGAACTGGGCGTGCGGGTCGTTCCCGGCAAGGTGGACGGCGTGCGGCAGGACTGCCGTCTCGTCGAGGCGGCGGGACTGCGAGCCCGCTGGCTGGTGGCCGCGGACGGCCTGCACTCCCCGCTGCGCGCCCTGCTCGGACTGGAACTGCCCTGCCGCGGGCCGCGCAGGTACGGGCTTCGACGGCACTACCCGATCGCGCCGTGGACGGACTTCGTCGAGGTCCACTGGGCGGCGGACGGCGAGGCGTACGTGACGCCGGTGGGCGAGAACCTGGTGGGCGTCGCCGTGCTGAGCTCTCGACGGCGCGGCTATCCGGAGCACCTGACGGACTTCCCCTCGCTCCTGGAGCGGCTGGAGGGACCGGCGGCCACCCCGGTGCGCGGGGCGGGGCCACTGCGCCAGCGGGTCCGCGCCCGGGTGGCGGGGCGAGTGCTGCTGGTCGGCGACGCGGCCGGCTACGTCGACGCGCTCACCGGGGAGGGGGTGTCGCTCGCGCTGACGTCCGCGCGGTTGCTGGTCGACTGCCTGAGGGCCGGTGTCCCCGGGGCGTACGAGGCCGCCTGGCTGCGGCTGTCGCGACGGCACCGGCTGCTCACCGGGGCGCTGGTGGGCAGCCGCCGTTACCGGGCGGCGGGGCGGCTGATCGTCCCGGCCGCCCGGCGGCTGCCCGCCCTGTTCGGCGCGGCGGTGCATGCCCTGGCCTGACCCGGCCACCGGGCTCCGCGCCGCTCCGTTCCCGGACGGAGGTCACGGACGGAGGTCACGGACGGAGGTCACGGACACGCGGCCGTCGGGGCGGCTCCCAGCACCTCTGGCGTCCCGGGGCGGCGGGTGACCTCACATCAGCGCGGCGAGACCTTGTGGATGACCCCCAGCCTGGGGGCGTAGTGCGTCGTGCCCTCGAACCTGAGCCGCCACTCACCGCCGGTACGCCCCGCCACCATCCTGGTGAAGCGTCCGTGGGAGTCGGTCGTGGCACCGGCCGCCTTCGTCCAGTCGGCGTCCTTACCGGCCCGGTGCATGATCTCGACGGGCTGGCCGGGGAAGGGGGCGTAGTCGAGGTGCCCCTGAGGGTCGACCCGGTTCAGCGCGCCCGTCACACGCACCCCCGAGCCTCCTGGGGCCACCTGGACTCCGCCGAACCTGGTCAGACGCTTCAGCAGGAAGCCCGTATGTCCGGTGACCTCGGCGCCGTCCGCGCCCCTCGCGGTCACGGAGACGGTCCAGGGTCCGGCCGGATACCAGCGGCTCAGGCTCTTCTCCGGCGCGAACCGCCAGGTCTCCCACCCCTCCCACGGGCGGAACCCGGTCATCCCCGCCGCGCCCGGGGCGAGGCGGGCGGACACGGTCGGGCCGGGTACGGGGCCGGGCGCGAGGGCGGGGCCCCTGCCGGGACCGCCGCCCGGGCGGGACGCGGTGACGGGGAA
Organism: Streptosporangium sp. NPDC006013; assembly: GCF_040614275.1. Lineage (NCBI taxonomy): Bacteria > Bacillati > Actinomycetota > Actinomycetes > Streptosporangiales > Streptosporangiaceae > Streptosporangium > Streptosporangium sp. NPDC006013. The sequence continues at coordinate 13,900 of NZ_JBEXUE010000189.1, read as the reverse complement.
GGACGTTCCCTTCGAAGCGGGGGTCGCACCCGGCTCGACCTTGATCGTCACCCCTTCGGGGCCGATGACGCCTCGGGCCACCACCTCTATCACCATGCGTACCGTGTCGGCGGGCCCGACCACGGGATTCGCGGGACGCAGGGTCACCGAGCGGATCGTCAGGTCCTCGGCTGCGGCCGCCGGAGCTCCTGCCGGTACCGGCAGGGCCACGGCCCCGGCCGCCAGGGATGCGAGAAGGACTCTCAACGTCATGACCAGGAGGCTAGGAGTCCGCCGGTAACAGGCAGGTAGAGGACACACGCCCCGTTGGGCAAAGCGGCGCCCGGCCGCCGGGGGCCGGGCGCCGAAGACCGAGGTCCGAATCCGGAGCCGGCGGGCGGCGGTCAGTCCTCGTACATGCCGTCGATGATCTCGGCGTACTTGGCGTGGATGATGCGACGCTTGAGCTTCAGGCTCGGGGTGAGCTCCGCGGTCTCGGCGGTCCACTCCACCGGCAGCAGGCTCCAGCGCTTGACCTGCTGGACCCGGGCCAGTTTCTCGTTGGCGACGGCGATGGCGCCCTCGACGGCCTTGCGGACGTCGGGGTGATCGGCGAGGTCCGCCAGAGTGGTGAACGTGATGCCGTTGGCCTGCGCCCAGCCGGGGGCCACCTCGCCGTCGAGGGTGAGGATCGCCACCGGGTAGGGCCTGCGGTCGCCGTAGGCGAGGGCCTGACCGATGAGCGGGTGCTCCTTGAGGTAGTTCTCGATGTTGGCCGGGGAGATGTTCTCGCCTCCCGCGGTGATGATGAGCTCCTTCTTGCGGTCGAGGATGCTGACGAAGCCGTCGGTGTCGATGGAGCCCACGTCGCCGGTGTGCAGCCAGCCGTCGGCGTCGATCAGCTCGGCGGTGGCCTCCGACCGTCCCAGGTAGCCGCGGGTGTTGGCCGGGCTGCGGGTGATGATCTCACCGTCCTCGGCGATGCGGACCTCGACGCCGGGACCCGCCTGGCCGACGGTGCCGAGCTTGAAGCTGTTGGGGGCGTTGGCGGTGAAGGCACCGGTCGTCTCGGTCATCCCGTACACGTCCAGGACCCGCAGGCCGAGACCGGCGAAGAAGCGCTGGACCTCCAGCGGCATGGGCGCGGCCGCGGTGGCGAGCCAGCCCGCGTTGTCGAAGCCGATCATCGACCGGATGATCGACAGCAGCGCCGCGTCGGCCTGCTCGTAGGCGGCCAGGACCTCGGGCGAGGGGGTACGCCCGTACTGGTTGGCCTCGATGTAGGCGAGCCCGGCGGCCATGGCGTTGCGCACGCCCTCCTGCTGCTCCTCGGGCTGGGTGGCCAGCAGTGCCTGCAGGCGGGCCATCATCTTCTCCCACACGCGCGGGACGCCGAAGAACAGCACCGGCTTGACCTGGCCGAGGGTCGCGCCGAGCTGGGCGAGGTCGGTGCAGAAGTGGGTGTGGGAGAGCTTGAAGAGCGGCAGGTAGAGGCTGAGCACCCGCTCGGCGATGTGCGCGTAGGTGAGGTAGGAGATCTGGGTGCCCTTGCTGGGCAGGTCGGCCATCCTGTTGGTGGCCACGACCTCGAAGAACACGTTGGAGTGGGTCAGCGGCACACCCTTGGGGTTGCCGGTGGTGCCCGAGGTGTACAGGACCGTGAGAACGTCGTCGGCGGTCACCGCCTGCCAGCGGGCGTCGACGGCGGCGGGGTCGGCCGCGAGCCGGTCGCGGCCGAGGGCCAGGAAGTCGTCCCAGGAGACGAACCGGTCACCGGCCGGGGCACCCTCCAGCACGATCACCTTGTGCAACTCGGGAAGGTCGTCAAGGACCGGCTCCCACCTGGCCAGCTCCGCCGGTCCGCCGAGCACTGCGATCTTCGCCTTGACGTCGCCGGCGACGAAGGCCACCTGCTCGGGGGTGAAGGTCGAGTAGACCGAGCACGACACCGCGCCGGCGTGCACCGTGCCCAGGTCCGCCAGCACATGCTCACTGCGGTTCACCATCATGAGCGCGACCGCCTCGCCGGGCTCCAGCCCGAGGGCGGCGAACCCGGCGGCGATCTCCAGAACTCGCTGCCGGGCCTCGGAGTAGGTCAGGGTGGACCAGCCCCCCTCGACCGGGTCGGAGTACGCCGGGGCGTCGGGGTCACTCTCGGCCGCCTCCCTCAGCTGATCGCAGACCGTCCGGCCCGCGATCTCCCTCTCGATGGCCGCCCGCTCCTCAAGGACACCGGTCATACAGAGCCTCCTGAAAGTGCTTACTTGCACGAGTGGCATGCATCGCACCACACGCCGTTCCTCCCGGACAAGACCCTGAAAGGGAGAAGAAACATCACAATGCACGGCCGCCTTCGGCATCCCGGCAGGACGCGCACGTAGAGTTGTCGCTTGATCACGCTGTGACATTCTGGGGGGCGCATGCCATCGGGGAGACGTGCCCGCGAGAAGACCTTCTTCGGGCACCCGCGCGGCCTGGCGACACTGTTCGGCACCGAGATATGGGAGCGCTTCAGCTGGTACGGCCTGCGGGCCATCCTCGCCACCTTCATGGCGGCCTCCCCCGCCATCGGCGGCCTGGGCCTGAGCCAGCAGACCGCCCAGGCGGTCGTCGGCATCTACGGCGCGCTCATCTATCTCGTCGCCCTGCCCGGCGGCTGGATCTCCGACCGGGTGCTCGGTGCCCGCAGGGCGGTGCTGTGGGGCGCCTCCATCATCATGTGCGGCCACATCAGCATGGCCATCCCCGTCGAGACCGGCGCCTTCGTCGCACTCGGACTGCTCCTCATCATCGCCGGGACCGGGCTGATGAAGCCGAACATCTCCACGATGGTCGGCAAGCTCTACCCGCAAGACGACGACGCACGCAGGGACGCGGGGTTCTCGATCTTCTACATGAGCATCAACATAGGCGCCTTCGTCGCCCCCCTCGTCGTCGGCTGGCTCGCCTCGGGCAACCGCTGGCACCTGGGCTTCGGCGCGGCGGCGGTCGGCATGGCCCTGGGCCTTGCCCAGTACGTGCTGGGCAGGCGGCACCTGAAGGACGTGGGCGAGCGGCCGGGGCACCGGCTGACCCCGCGCGAGCGCAGGCACTTCGGCCTCGCGGCGGCCGTCGCCGCACTCGTGGCCTGCGGCGGCCTGGCCGTCTGGACGGCGTCGGGCACCTTCGACCTCGACACCTTCGCACTCGTGATGACGCTGTTCATCGTGGCCGTGCCGGTGTTCTACTTCGGCTACATCCTGCTGGGCAGCCACAACCTGACCGATGACGAGCACTCCCGGATGAAGGCCTACATCTGGCTGTTCATCGCCGCCGCCATCTTCTGGATGATCTACGACCTGGCGCCGACCGTGCTGCTGTTCTTCGCCCAGAACAAGACGGACCTGTCACTGTTCGGCATCCGGATCACCCCGGCCACCACGCAGGCGTTCAACCCGCTGTTCATCATGATCTTCGTGCCGGTCTTCGCAGCGCTCTGGGTCAGGCTGGGCAACCGGGTGACCGCTCCGCACAAGTTCTCGGCGGGACTGTTCATCAACGGCCTGAGCTTCATGATCATGGCCCTGGCCGCCAAGCTGGCCGAGAGCGGGAGGATCTCGGTCTGGTGGCTGGTGCTGGTCTATCTTGTCCAGGTCTTCGGTGAGTTGTCGCTGAGCCCGGTCGGCCTCTCGGTCACCACCAAGCTCGCCCCCGAGGCGTTCAAGAGCCAGATGCTGGGACTGTGGTTCATCTCCATCTCGGTGGGCGATGCCGTGGGCGGGCAGACGGGGCGGCTGAAGAACCACATGTCGGAGCCCGCGTACTTCCTGACCCTCGCACTGATCGCCGTCGTGGCGTCGCTGGTGCTGCTCGCGTTCGCCGGCAGGCTCCATGCGATGATGCGCGAGCACCGGCCGCCGAGCACCGCCCCGCCCCCCTGACGGAAATCCCATATATCCGGTCATGGGATGATTTGTCGGTGAACAATGTGCTCGATCTCGTCGGGATCTTCGTCTTCGCTCTCTCCGGCGCCCTGGTGGGCGTGCGCAGGCGGCTCGACGTGGTGGGCATGGCCGTGCTGGCCGAGATGACCGCGCTGGGCGGCGGAATCGCCCGCGACCTGATCCTGAACGTGCGGCCCGCCGCCTTCTCCAGCATCGGCTACGTGGTCGTGCCGGTGCTGGCCACGGTGATCGTGTTCTTCTGGCACCCGCAGGTGGAGCGGGTGATGCCCGCGGTGAACGTGCTGGACGCCGCGGGCCTCGGGCTGTTCTGCGCGGTCGGCACCGAGAAGGCGATGTACTTCGGCCTCACCCCCCTGCACGCGGCCCTGCTCGGGATCATCACCGCGGTCGGCGGCGGCATCCTGCGTGACGTCCTCGCCGGGCAGGTCCCCACCCTGCTGTACGACCGCCAGTTGTACGCGGTGCCCGCCACACTCGGCTCGGCGGTCATGGCACTGCTCTACACCCTGAACCTGCACGGCTGGCCGGCCACGCTGTCCGCCGCCCTGCTGGCCTTCGGGCTGCGCATCGTGGCCATGCGGCTGAAACTGCGGGCCCCGCTGGCCAGGGGCGTCACCTCCGAGTAAGCCCTCCCGGGGCGGGCTCAGAGGGCGGGGGTGAGCGGCTCGGCGGGCCGGGTGCCGTACGCCCCCCTGAGCCTGGCCTCTGCGATGCGCCGCACCGCCTCGGCGAGGACCAGGGGCGGCTGGGTGAAGGGCAGCCGCAGCCGCCCCTCCAGCGTGCCGTCCACGCCGAACCACTGGCCGGGGGCCAGCCGGACCCCCTGGCAGGCCGCCGCGTCGGCCAGCGAGGTGGCCGAAGGTTCCGGCAGCCGCACCCAGAGCGAGCCGCCGCCCCTGGGCGGAACGAAGCTCCAGTCGGGCATCCGCGCCGCCAGCTCGGCCGCCAGGGCGTCCCTGGAGGCGCCGAGGAGGCGGGCGCGCTCGGCCCTGGCCCCCTCGATGTCCTCGAACAACCTGGCCACCACCAGCTGTTCGAAGAGCGGGCTGGCGATGTCGATGGAGGCGCGGAGCACGGCAAGACGGCGGACCGTGGCGGCGGTGGTGCGGACCCAGCCGATGCGCAGCCCGCCCCACCACAGCTTGGACGCCGAGCCGATGGTGATCACCCTCCCGTCGGTGTCGAAGGCGGCCAGCGGCGTGGCCCGGGCCTCCTCGTCGAGCGCCAGCTCACACCAGCTCTCGTCGACCACCAGAACCGTGCCGTGGCGCCGCGCCGCGTCGGCCAGGGCCGCTCGCGCCGCGTCGTCCATCAGGTGTCCCGTCGGGTTCTGGAAGTCGGGGATCACGTAGGCGAGGCGGGCGGCCGACTGGCGCATCGCGCAGGTCAGCAGGTCCAGGTGGCGCCAGCCCTCGTCGGGGATGCCGACTCCGACGATCCTGGCACCGCGCATCCTGGCCAGGTCGATGGCGTGCGGGTAGGTGGGCGACTCCAGCAGCACCGGGTCCCCGCGCGAGAGCAGCATCGTGGTCACCAGGTGGATGGCCTGCTGGGCTCCGGTGGTCACCAGGATCTGCTCCGGCCGGGTGGCCACCCCCCGCGCGCTGTAGCGGGCGGCGATCGCCTGGCGCAGCGGGGCGATCCCGAGCGGGTCGTAGCCCGTCCCGAGCGTGTAGCGGGGATACTGGCCGGTGACGGCGGCGATCGCCTCGGGCAGTGTCGAGATCGCGCTCGGGGCCGCGGTATGCATCGGCAGCAGCCCGTCGTCCTCGGCGGCGATCCACGGGTTGTCCGCGCCCAGCGAGCCCGCGTCGGGCAGCGCCGTCCAGCTCCCCGCCCCCTGCCTGCTCTCCAGGTACCCCTGCTCGCGAAGGAGGTCGTAGGCCGCGGTCACGGTGGTGCGGCTGACGCCCAGTGCCTCGGCGAGGTGGCGCTCGGCGGGCATCCGTACCCGCACCGGCAGCCGCCCGTCGAGGACCAGCGACCGCACGCCCTGGGCCAGCACCCGGTAGTACGGCCTGGCGCCGGGGGCGATCGTCAGGAGACGGGCGAGCTGGGGGCCACTGAGATACCGGTCCACACCAACCACCATAAGGCCACTTTTCATTATTGGCCCTTTTGTCCGGAGGCGGCGGCCTGAACGATTGGGGCCATCATGAGCGAACTCTCCCTGCCCACCCCCGGCTCCCTTCCCAACCGGCTCACCCGCCTGTACGCGGGCCTGGCTCTCTACGGCGTCGGCATCGGCCTGCAGATCGAGTCCCAGCTGGGCAACAGCCCCTGGGACGTGTTCCACCAGGGGCTCTCCATCCACCTGGGCCTGTCGGTCGGCACCTGGATCATCATCGTGGGCGCCCTGGTCATGCTGCTGTGGATCCCGCTGCGGCAGAAGCCGGGGCTGGGCACCCTCAGCAACGTCGTCCTGCTCGGACTGTTCGCCGACGCGGTCATATGGCTGGCCCCGACCCCGGACGCGCTCGCCGCGCGCTGGGCGTACCTGCTGCTCGGCGTCGTCGCCACCGCCGCGGCCACCGGCCTCTACATCGGCGCCGGTCTCGGCCCCGGGCCGCGCGACGGCCTGATGACCGGCCTGAACCGTCTGGGCCTGTCCATCCGCTCGGCCCGCACCGTCATCGAGGTCACCGTACTGGCCGCGGGCTGGCTGCTCGGCGGGACCGTGGGAGTGGGAACGCTGGTGTTCGCCCTCGCCATCGGGCCGCTGACCCAGTTCTTCATGCCGCGGACCCGTCCGGGAGCGCGGTTGCGCTCCAGCCCCCCGGGGAGCACGCCGAAGCGTTAGCTTCAAGGCATGTGGATCGAGGACTACGCTCTCATCGGCGACATGCAGTCAGCGGCCCTGATCGGCAGGGACGGCTCCATCGACTGGCTCTGCCTGCCGCGCTTCGACTCGCCCTCGTGCTTCGCGGCACTGCTCGGCGACGCCGGGAACGGCCAGTGGTGGATCGGCCCCGCGGACGCCGGGCGGCCCCACGCCACCCGGCGCCGCTACCGGGGCGAGACCCTCATCCTGGAGAGCGAGTGGGACACCCCCGGCGGCACGGTCCGGGTGACCGACTACATGCCCACCCGGCACACCAACCCCGACCTGGTGAGGATCGTGGAGGGCGTGTCGGGGACGGTGGAGATGGCCACCGAGATCCGCATCCGCTTCGACTACGGCCGGATCGTGCCCTGGGTGCGCCGCAGCGACGGCCTGCTGCAGGCCGTCGGCGGACCCGACTCCGCGTGGCTGCACTCCCCCGTCCCGCTCCAGGGCGGTGACTACGCCCACAAGGCGAGGTTCGAGGTCTCCGAGGGCGACAGCATGGCGTTCATCTTCACCTGGCACCCCTCGCATGAGCCCAGGCCCGAGGAGATCGACCCGTACGAGCAGCTGACCGCGACCGAGGAGCTGTGGGCCGAGTGGGTCGAGCGGTGCGGCTACCAGGGCCCGTGGCGCGAGGCCGTGGTCCGCTCGCTCATCACGCTCAAGGCGCTCACCTACGCCCCCACCGGCGGCATCGTCGCCGCCCCCACCACCTCACTGCCCGAGGACCTCGGCGGCGTGCGCAACTGGGACTACCGCTACTGCTGGCTGCGCGACGCCACCATGACCCTGGACGCCCTCATCGGCTCCGGCTACCTGGACGAGGCCCGCGCGTGGCGGTCCTGGCTGCTGCGGGCCATCGCGGGCCGCGGTCAGGACCTGCAGATCATGTACGGCGTCGCCGGGGAGCGCCGGCTCACCGAGCTTGAGCTCGACTGGCTGCCCGGCTACGAGGACTCCCGGCCGGTCAGGATCGGCAACGGCGCGGTCGACCAGCTCCAGCTGGACGTCTACGGCGAGGTCCTGAACTCCCTGTACCTGTCTCGCGTCTCGGGCCTGGAGTCCGACCATCGGGCCTGGACCATCCAGTTCGAGCTGATCTCCTATGTCGAGGAGCACTGGGACGAGCCGGACGAGGGACTGTGGGAGGTCCGCGGCCCACGCCGGCACTTCGTGCACTCCAAGGTCATGTGCTGGGTCGCACTCGACCGGGCCGTCAAGCACATGGAGACCTTCGGCAAGCCCGGCCCGCTGGCGCGCTGGAAGGAACTGCGCGACCGCGTCCACGCCGAGGTCTGCGACAAGGGCTTCGATCCGGTACGCGGCACCTTCACCCAGTCCTACGGCTCGAACGAGCTGGACGCGGCCCTGCTGCTGATCCCGATCGTCGGCTTCCTGCCGCCGGAGGACCCGCGTGTGATCGGGACGGTGGAGGCGATCCAGCGCGAGCTGATGGTCGACGGCTTCGTGCTGCGCTACCCGGTCTCGGTCGACAACGAGGTGGACGGCCTGCCCGGCGGCGAGGGGGCGTTCCTGGCGTGCAGCTTCTGGCTGGCCGAGGTCCTGTCGATGATCGGCCGCAAGGACGAGGCAGTCGAGCTGTTCGAGCACCTACTGTCGCTCCGCAACGACGTCGGCCTGCTCGCCGAGGAGTACGACCCCCGCTACGGCCGGATGGTCGGCAACTTCCCACAGGCCTTCAGCCACGTGCCGCTGATCCACACCGCCCGCGCGCTCAGCTGAGGCGACGGCGCCCGGCCGCCCGTTTTATGCCCTTTAATCCCCATAGGGCGGCCAAGCCGACAGATTTCTTAAAAATCATCAAGAAATCTGGGATTCGGCTGCAACAATCCGGTGCGAGCGTGACTCTCATCCGCTGTAACACCACCGGAAAGGAACGAACCAATGAGCGATTTCGACGTGACCACCACGGACCTGGTCGACTACGACGGCGACGGGGGAACCGACGCCCAGCTGATCGACACCGACGGTGACGGCATCGCCGACGAGGAGCGCTACGACATCGACGGCGACGGCGTCACCGATGTCGTCTACCTCGACCACGACGGCGACGGCTACGTCGACGAGACCCGGGTCGACCTGAACGGCGACGGGGTCGCCGACTACACCGAGTACTCGGGTCCCTTCCCGACCGCCTGACGGAAAGAACCGGCGTGAGCCCGCGTGACCTCACCGGGAGGGGGACCCGGATCCGGGTCACAAGGGCCGCCGACGAGAAAGGCGATCGATGAGGAACCGACGTGTGTTCCTTCCCCTGCTGTTGCTGGCCTGGCCGGCACTGACCGGCTGCGGCGCGGTGGCGGGACTCCGAGGGGAGACCGTCGGCACGCCCGCGGCATCCCTGCGAGGCGACGGTGTCGGCTCCCTGCGCCCCGGAGAGGCGGGATCCGTCACGGTGGGAACATCGATCGGGCTCCTCCCGCTGCCCCTGGTGCTCGCGGTGGCCGCGGGCACCCTGGCCGCGGCGGCGGCGGGCCTGTATCTGTGGCACCGCAACCGCCGCCCCGCCCAGGCACCCGTGCCGGGCACCTGGCAGGCGGCCTCGTACGAGACACCGTGGCAGGGGACGCAGCCGCAGGGGACGCCTCCGTTCCCCGCGGGCCAGGCGGGCTCGGTGCCGGACCGCCCCGCCGCCGACCCACCCGCCGACCCACCCGCCGGCCCGCCGGACGACCCGCTGTCCGAGGCACTGGCCCAGGTCTCCGGGAGCGGGATCAGCCCGGCGCTCACCCAGCAGGTGGAGAGGCTCTTCTCCGAGGGCCACCCCGGCCGTGAGGCCCTGGTCGGGGCCTGCGTGGGCTACCGGGACCAGCTCGCGGAACGCCACCCACGGCTGGCCGGGACACTGCTGGAGGCGCTGAACCGGGCCGGCGTCCAGGAGATCGTCGCGGACGGGCAGCGCTTCGACCCGCGCCTGCACGAGGCGTTCAGCACCGCGCCGGCCGGCAGCCCCGAACTGCACGACATCGTCGCCGAGACCGTCAGGCGAGGGTACGCCGACGGCGGGCACGTGATCCGCGTACCGCAGGTCGTCGTCTACCGCCACGTCTCACCGGGCTCCGGAGCGGAGCGGTGAGCGGCTCGGCGCCCCGCGAGAGCAGCGTGCCGCACCTCGCGACGGGCACCCGGTTCACCCCGGCCCTTCAGGCGGGCCCGCGGCCTCTCCCGGCCCGCGCGGCAGGTCGCGAGAACGCACCGGACGGCCAGGGCGGTGACGCGTGAGCACCGGACCCGCGGATCTGCTGCGCCACCTGTGCGACACCACCTCGGCCAGGCTTTCCGGCGCGGAGCTGCGCGAGCGGGTGGCGCAGGTGCGCGCCGGCCTCGACGCGCCGCTGCGGGTCGCCGTGGCGGGCGCGGTCAGCAGCGGCAAGTCGACGCTGGTGAACGCGCTGCTCGGACTGCCCGTCGCTCCGGTGGACGCCGGTGAGTGCACCTTTGTCGTCACCCAGTACGAGTACGGCGAGGACGACGGCCGCATCACGATCGAGCTCCTTGACGGCGGCGTGGCCCACTCCCGGCTGTTGCCCGGCCACCGGCTCCCCTCGGAGCTCGGCGTCGACGTGGCCCGGATCCGGCGCCTGCGGGTCTCCCTGGACCTGCCGTCGCTGCGCACCGTCACCATCATCGACACCCCCGGCATGAACACGGTGACGGCCGCCAACGAGCGGGCGGCCAGGAGCATGCTGTTCGGCTCCGGTGAGGAGGACGACCGCGCACAAGCGATGATCTACGTGCTGCGCTACGTCCAGAAATTCGACGACACCACCCTCGCGGAGTTTCGCGGGCTGACCGACGCCTGCGGAATGAGCTGCGTCAACACCCTCGCCGTGCTCGGCCAGGTCGACCGGCGCGGCGACGAGGGCGACCCGTGGCCGACCGCCAGGCGGCTGGCCGCCAAGGGATACGAGGACCTGCGCACCTCCGTCTTCGACGTGGTCCCGGTGATCGGCCTGCTGGCCGAGACCGCGCGGGCCCTCCCGCTGGGCGGCGAGGAGGTGGCGGCCCTGGAGACGCTGGCCGGGCTCGACGAGGACGACCTGGAGGACTACCTCCTGGACCTGGACGACTTCCGCTCCGCGCCCGAGATACCCGTGCCGGCCGAGGTGCGCCACCGGCTGGTGGAGCGGCTGCACCGCTACGGCATCACCAGCGCGGTCGAGGCGGTGCGCGCGGCCGGCACCGTCTCCCCCGAGGCGCTCACCTCCCACCTGCTGGAACGCTCCGGCTACTCCTCCGCGGGGCGGGCCGCGACCGGCTCCGTGGCCGCGGGCATCGCCCACTTCGCCCGTCGCGCCGACCAGCTGAAGGCACTCGACGCGCTGACCCGGCTCCGCGCACTCGCCAGGACGCCGGCGATGGGGGCCGACCGCGCCACCCTGGACGCGCTGGCGGCCCAGCTCGACGAGAACCGGCCGATCGCGACCTCCCTGGGCGGCCTGCGGATCTTCACCGCCGCCGAGGCGCTCGGCCGCGGAACGCTGGTCCTGAACGAGGAGATGACCGCCGAGCTGCTGCGCCTGGCCCGCCACGACGAGCCCGCCGAGCAGCTCGGCCTGCCCGCGGAGTCCTCCTCCGAGCAGATCGCCGCCGCCGCCACCGCGGCGTCGATGCGCTGGCGCACGCTCGCCATGATGAGCGAGGGACGTGCCGGCGGGCACCGGGCCAGGGACGTGCTGACCGTCCTGGAGGACCTCGTCTCGGCGGCGTTGGAGGAGCAGGCACCCCCCGGCGGCGGGGGCGGCGAGAAGCTCCCGCCGGTCCGCGTGGACCCCGCCGCGATCGAGACGCTGCGGGCCTCCCCCATGGTCCCGGCCGACGACCGGCGGGCGCTGGAGCTGCTGCTCTCCGGGGCCGAGCTGGCCACCCAGCTCGGGGCGCCACCCGGGACCCCGCGCGCCGAGATCGCCGGTTACGCCGCCGCCCTGAGCGCCCGGTTCCGCACCCTCACCCACCGGCCACTCCCCCTGCGGCAGCGACGGGCGGCCGAGACCCTCTGCGAGGCGTACGAGACCATCTGGTCGCACCACGCGGACGGTTCCTGAGGCGGGACACCGCCGGAAGGCGGCACCGGCCCATCCCCATCCATCCCCGACAGGAGAAAAGGATCATGACGACCCCCGACCCGACCGGCCCCGTGGCCAGGCTGCTGCGCTACGCCAACGAGGTCCACGCGCTGGCCGGGCAGTGCGGCAGGCAGGACCTCGCGGAGGTGCTGGCCGCGTGCGCGGGCCGCTGGAAGGACGAGTGCACCGACATCGTGGTCGCCGGGGCACAGAAACGCGGCAAGAGCCGGCTGCTCAACACGCTGGTGGGCCACCCCGACCTGCTCCCGGTCGACGCCGACGTCGCCACCAACTGCTTTCTGTCGCTGCGGCGCGGCCCCCGGCTGGCCGCCGTCGTCCACCGCAGCACCGACTCGGGGCCGCTGCAGACACCGATCACCATCGAGTCGATCCCCGACTACGCCTCGATGCGCGGTGACGCGGGCAAGCGCCGCGACGTGGTGAGCGTGGACATCACCCTTGACAACCCCCTGCTCGACGGGTTGCGGCTGCTCGACACTCCCGGCGTGGACAGCCTGACGGTGGGGCACCGGCAGGTGACCGTGGCCATGCTCCAGCGGGCCGACGCGCTGCTGTTCGCGCTCAGCGCGCAGGACCAGCCGGTGCTCAGGCACGAGCTGGAGTTCCTCGCGGAGGCCGCCGAACGGGTCCAGGCGATCGTGTTCGTGCTGACCAAGGTGGAGGATTCGACCAACTGGCGAAACCTTCAGGAGGAGAACAGGACCCGCCTGAGGACGTTCGTCACCGAGGCGATCGCCGCCGACCCCGCCAGGGCCGCGACGCTGGCCCCGCTCCTGGAGGCACCGTGGATCCCGGTGAGCGCCAAGCTCGCCGAGGCCGCCGAGGCCAAAAGGCGCGAGGGGCGCGAGGAACGGGCGAACACGCTGCGGGCGCGCAGCGGCATGGACGCGCTGGAGCGGCACCTGCGCGCCTTCGCCGAGGGCAGGGAGTCGGCGCGGGGCGCCACGGTGGTCGCCGCCGCCCTGTCGGTGCTGGGCTCGCTGGCGACCAGCGCCAAGGACGACGTCGCCGCGGGCTCCGACGACGACGGCGACGTCACCGCCCGGCTCGCCGAGGTGGACGCCGACCTGGCGGGCCTGGCCGAGCTGTCCGCGCGGCGCAGGGCGGGCATGGTGGCCAACACCTTCATCGGACGCGAGGTGGGAGGCATCGTGGGCGCGCGGGTGGCCGAGATCCGCCAGCCGTACGAGAACACGATCGCCACGCTGAAGAAGCAGGCCCAGATCGACCAGTACATGGCGGAGCTGCCGGTGAGCGTCCAGCGTTCCCTGGAGGCCGCCTGGTCGCAGATCGTCTACGACGTGGAGAAGCTGGCCAGGACCACGCTGGACGCCTTCGCCCGCGATCTCGGCCTCGACCCGATCGAGCTGACCGCCGACAGGCAGGCGATGCCCAACCTGTCGCAGGTCCAGGTCAGGGGCGACATGGCCGCCGAGGCCCCGGAAAGCGTGGACCTCATCCGGGACGTGCTGCCCTCGGCCTCGATCGGGCTGTCCCTGGGCGGCTTCGCCACGGCCCTGCTCGGCCCGGTGGGCTTCATCCTGGTCGCCCCGGCCATCGGCGCGGCCATCTTCATGGGGCGGCGCTCGATGGAGAAGGTGCAGCGCAGCCAGGCGGCGATCAGAGGGGCGCTGCGCGACCAGTTCGCCGTGGTCACCAGGGAGATGACACTCGACCTGGAGCGGATGGTGGCCACCTGGCGGGTGAGCGTCGAGCAGGCCGCCGACGACACCCTGGCCCGGCGGCGCAGGGAGCTGGAGACCAGACGCGCCGAGCTGAAGTCCGCCTCCGCCCGCTCGGCCGCCGACCGTCTCAAGGCCCGCAAGTCGGGCCAGGACCGGATCGCCGCGATCGGCACCCTCACCACGCGCGGCCACGAACTCCGCAAGGAACTGGCCGGCGCGGTGGCCGCCCTGGGCACCGAGCAGCCGGTCCCCGCGGGAACCTGACCGACTTCCTGCCCGGCATCGCACTGAACAACGGCGGGAAGTGGGGCGGCTTCGAGATCGACCTGGCCCTTGAGATCGCCAAGGCGCTGGGGG
>NZ_JBEXUE010000188.1:0-17789 GCF_040614275.1 Streptosporangium sp. NPDC006013 | reverse complement strand
CGGCGCTCGCCGGTGCGCAACGCGGCGACCTGCGCGTTCAGATCACCGATCACCAGATCCGGCATCCGCGAGTTGAACCGGATCAACTCGATGATCTCCCGGTTCGGCTCACCCCCCGAGAACACCTTCGTCCCGGGAAAGATGATCCCCTCCTGATGCATGTCCGTGGAATCCAGCACATACCCCGGATCCTTGGCCCCCAGATCCATCCAGTGAGCCCGCACACACAGAAAACCCACCAGCTCGGAACCCAGGAACACCGGCGAGAACAACGTCGCGTCATAGGCGTGCGCCGCGTTCCAGTACGGATAGTTCAGCAGCACCACATCACCCGGACGCAGGTTCTCCCGCCCCACGTACTCCACCCCCTTGCGCAGGGAGAAGTCGTTGGCGCCGAGGAAGAAGGTGAGCCCGGTGGCCTCGGCGATCAGCCGCAGGTCGGCGTCGTACATCGACATGCCGAAGTCGTGGACCTCGTAGATGACCGGGTTGAACGACGTGCGGATCAGCGTGGCCCGCATCTCCTCCGCCGCGGCGAGCAGGTAGCTGCGCACCACCTCGGCGGTCGCCCCGTCAAGGGTCTCGCCCAGTCGCTCGGTCACGACGCCACCTCCACAAGCCTGACCAGCAGGTAACCGTGCTCGTCGACCTCGACCCGCTGCCCCGAGGGGACCACGGTGGTCGAGGTGCCCTCGTCGATGAGGGCGGGTCCGTCGAACGCGTCGCCCGGCTCCAGCAGCGCGCGGTCGTAGACGGCGAACGACGCCGTGGCCCGGGTGCCGAAGTCGTAGGCGTCCCTGCGGGCGAACAGTGCCCGGCCCGCGTCGCCGTCGCCCGGCGGGCGCACCACCAGCTCCGGCCGGTCGGTGCGGCCGATGCCGCGCACCCGCAGGTTGAGGATCTGCAGCCGGTTGTCCATGGCATGGCCGTAGCGCGCCACGTGGGTCTCCTCGAACGCCCGCCTGATCGCGTCCCGGTCCAGGTCGCGGCCCGCGGTGACGATGAGCGAGTGCTCCTGCCCCAGATAGCGCAGCTCGAACTGGCGCTCAAGGACCATTCGCCCGGCCGCGACCCGCTGCGCCTCCAGGGAGTCGACGGCCTCGGCCTCGATGCCCTTGAAGATCGTCTCCAGCTCGTCGAGGTCGGCGTCGTCCAGGGTGGCCATCACCGTACGGGAGAAGTCGTCGACGATGTCGGCGCTGAGCATGCCCCAGGCGGAGAACCCGGACGGCGCGAACGGCACGATGACCTCGCCGATGCCCATCTCCGCCGCGAGCAGCGGGGCGAGCAGCGGTCCGGCCCCGCCGAACGCGAGCAGCGAGAAGCCCCGGGGGTCGTGCCCCCGCTCGACGGTGATCTGCCGGACCGCGCCGACGGTCTTGGCCAGCAGCACGTCGAAAACGCCCGCCGCGGCGGCCTCCGTGCTCAGCCCCAGGGGCCGGGCCACCTGCTCGTCGAGCGCCGCGCGAGCGGCGTCGGCGTGCAGGTCCATGGTCCCGGCCAGGAAACGGCCCGGGTCCACGTAGCCGAGGACCACCGCCGCGTCGGTGACAGTGGGGCGGGTGCCGCCCCGGCCGTAACACACCGGGCCGGGGTCGGCACCCGCACTGTGCGGACCCACCTTGAGCAATCCCCTCTCCAACCACGCGATCGAGCCCCCTCCGGCCCCTATCGTGCGGATGTCGTAAGTGGGGATCAGCAGCGGGAAGTGCTCCAGCTGCGCCTCGTAGGCGGCCACCGGGGACCCGTGCTCGATCACGCACGCGTCCAGTGAGGTGCCGCCGATGTCGAAGGTGAGCAGGTCCCGGCGGCCGAGGGCGGCGGCGAGGTGCGCCGCGCCGACGATGCCGCCCGCCGGGCCCGACAGCACCGTGTGCGTCGGGGAGGTCTTGGCCACGGAGGACGTCATGGAACCGCCGCCGGACCTCATGATCAGGAACTGCCCGCCGAACCCGCGCTCGGCCAGCCCGTGCTCCAGCCTGTCGACGTACCTCTCGAAGATCGGCCGGATGTAGGCGTCGAGGACCGTCGTGCTGGTCCGCTCGTACTCGCGGTACTCCCTGACGATGTCGGTGGAGAGCGAGACCGTCACGTCCGGGTACGCCTCGCGGATGATCCGGGCGGCCTGGCGCTCGTGGGAGGGGTCGAGGAAGGAGTGCAGGAAGCAGACGGCGATCGACACCACGCCCTCCTCCTCGACCAGGACCCGGGCCGCCTCCCTGACGCCCTCGGCGTCGAGCTCCTCGACCACGCGGCCCCGGTGGTCGAGCCGTCCCCGCACCCCTGCGGTGTGACGGCGCCGCACGAGGCTCTCGGGGCGCTCGTACTGAAAGTCGTACATGTGGTCGGCGGGCACGTTGCCCCGGCCGATCAGGAAGATGTCGCGGAAGCCGTCGTTGGTGATGATCCCCGTCGGCTCGCCGCGCCGTTCCAGGACCGCGTTGAGGCCCAGGGTGGTGCCGTGGATGAACAGCTCCACCTCCGACAGGTCGGTACCGAGCGCGGTGACCGCGTCGAGCACGCCCTCCCAGGGGCGGGCCGGGGTGGTCGAGGCCTTCCTGAAACGCACCTCATGAGTGCGGGTGTTCAGCTCCATCGCGTCGACGAAGGTGCCGCCGATGTCGACGGCCAGACGGATGTGCTTCGGGTCGGGCATTGAGGGTGTCACCTTTCGATCAGCGCGGGGATCTCGGCGGCGCGGTGGCAGGCGACCAGGCTCGCGTCGTACGGGCGGAGCTCCTGCTCCCGCTCTCCGCATTCGTCTGTCGCGAAGGGGCAGCGCGGCGCGAGGGCGCAGCCCCCGGCGGCGTCCGCCTCCTCCAGATCCTTGGTCAACTCGACCTGCGGGCCGCCGTAACCGACGCCGAGGCTGGGGGCACTGGACAGCAGCGCCCTGGTGTAGGGGTGCCCGGGATTGCCGAAGACCTCTTCCACCGGCCCCTCCTCGACGATCCGTCCCAGGTAGAGCACCACGACGCGGTCGCAGAACCCCCGCACGGTGGCCAGGTCGTGGGAGATGAAGACCGAGCCACGCGAGCTGTCGCCGCTCACCTCGGCGATCACCTTCAGGATCTGCGCCTGTACCGTGACGTCAAGCGCCGAGGTCGGCTCATCGAAGACGATCAGGTCGGGTTCGCCGACGAGCGCGCGGGCGATGCCGACGCGCTGCGCCTGCCCGCCGGACAGCTCGTGCGGGCGCCGCTCCAGGATCGACGGGTCCAGTTCCATCCGCTCCAGGGCGCGGGCGACGCGCGAGGCGCGCTCCGCGGCGGGCACCCCGGCGGCGCGCAGCGGCTCGCCGATCGCGTCCTGCACGGTCCGCCGGGGACTGAGCGACCCGATCGGGTCCTGGAAGACCAGCTGGGCGCGGGTACGCAGCCGGCGCAGCCGGGCGCCGCGCAGCTCGGACAGGGCGTGACCGGCCACCTCGACCCTGCCCTGCGAGGGCTGCACCAGGCCGAGCATCAGCCTGGCCAGGGTGCTCTTACCGCAGCCGCTCTCCCCGACGACACCCAGCCGCTCGCCTGCGGCGACGCTGAGGCTGACCCCGCGCAGCGCGTGGTGCCCCCCGCCGCCGAAGCGGCTGCGGTAGACGACGTGCGCGTCCTCGATGCGCAGCACGCTCTCCCTCGCACCGGGCGAGGTGGCCGTACCGGCGGACAGGACCGTTCCCGCGGGCGGGGTCTCCGCGGGGACCGGCGGCTCGGCGGGATCGTCGAGTGGGCCCGAGCGGGGGTGGAAGCAGGCGGCGCTCCAGTCCATGGCCAGGGGCCCGGCGACGGGCAGGTCCGCCGTGCACAGCTGCGTCGCGTGCGCGCAGCGCGGCGCGAACGGGCAGGATGACGGCGCCTCGGTCAGCAGCGGCATCGCGCCGGGGGTCGCGGTCACCGGGCGCCCGTCGATGTCGGGCACCGAGCGCAGCAGCGCCCGCGTGTAGGGGTGGGCGGGCTCGTGGAGCACCTGCGGGCCGGGACCGCTCTCCACCACCGTCCCCGCGTAGAGCACCACGACGCGGTCGCAGACCTCCGCGATCGACGCCAGGTCGTGGGAGATCAGCAGCACACCGCGCCGCTCCGCGTTCGCGGCGAGCCGGAACCGGTTGAGGATCTCCCTGGTGAGCGTGACGTCCAGCCCGGTGGTGGGCTCGTCGGCGATCAGCAGGCCGGGCGCGCACCCGGTGGCCAGCGAGATCATGACGCGCTGCGCCATGCCGCCGGAGAGCTCGTGCGGGTAGGCGTCCAGGCGGCGCCTCGGGCTGCGGATGCCGACCGACTCGAACAGCTCGGCGGCGACCTCCCTGGCCGGAGCCGGGGCCAGCGACCGGTGGGTGACCAGCCGGTCGACGAGCTGGCGGCCGACGGTACGGGTGGGGCTGAGCGCGCCGCGCGGGTTCTGGAAGCAGATCGCGGCGCCGTGCCCGCGGAAGGCCTCCAGCTCGGCGGCGTCCATCGTCAGCACGTCGGCGCCGTCGAACATGACCCGTCCGGTCGTCTGGGAGCCACCGGGCAGCAGGCCCACGATCGAGCGGGCCACCATGCTCTTGCCGCCGCCGCTCTCACCGACCAGGCCGACCACCTCGCCCGGCTCGACGCTCAGGTTCACCCCGCTCAGCGCGGCGACCCGGCGTCCCGGCCGCCGGATCACGACGGAGAGGTCCTCGATCGACAGGAGTGTCATCGTCTGTCACCTCCTTGTGGAGTCGGCGCGTTCCTGCAGGCCCTCACCGAGGAGGCTGAAGCCCAGGACGCAGATCAGCAGGAAGAGGCCGGGAGGGACCGAGGTCCACCACCGGCCCGCGACGACATCACCGGAACCGAGGCTGATCATGGCGCCCCACTCCGCGGTGGGCAGCGGCACGCCGAGTCCCAGGAAGGACAGCCCGGCCAGCGTGAGCATGGCCCAGCCGCAGTTCAGCGGGGCGATGACACGCACCGGCGTCAGGCTGTTGGGCAGTACGTGCCGCCAGAGCACCCCCCAGAAGGAGGAGCCGGAGGTGCGGGACGCCTCCACGAAGGGCAGCTCCCTGATGGAGCGCACCTCGGCACGGACCAGCCGGGCGTAGGCGGGTGCGTTCACCAGGGCGATGACCGCGATCAGGTTCGCCGTACCGCCACCGAGCAGCGCGGCCACCGCCAGGGCCAGGATGAAGGTGGGGAACGCCTGGAAGACGTCGAGCACCCGCATCAGCACGTCGTCGGCCCAGCCTCCCCGGTATCCGGCGACCAGGCCGACGAGGCTGCCCGCGACCACGGCCAGGGCGACCGCGGCGACGGCGATGCCGACGTCGAGCCGGGCGGCGTGCAGGACCCGGCTCCACACGTCCATGCCGTTGAGGTCGGTGCCCAGCAGGTGCGCGCCGCCCGGCGGGGCGAGGGAGGCGAGGGGGTCGATCTCCTCGGGACCCCAGGAGCTCAGCAGCGGCGCGAACAGGACGGCCACCGCGACCACGGCCAGGATGGCGGAGCCCACCGTGATCAGGGACGACGCGAAGCGACGGTCCGCGCCCGCCTCCCGGGCTCGTGGCGCTTCGGCCATCAGATCCTCACTCTCGGGTCGAGGATCGCGTGGACGACGTCGGCGATGAGGAAGACCACCACGTAGAACAGCGCGATCACGAGCACCGACGCCTGAACCACCGGGTAGTCCCGGTAGAGCAGGCCGCGCAGCGCCCACTGCCCGAAGCCCTGCCAGGAGAAGACGTACTCCACGAGGACCGTCGAGCCGATGGAGAAGCCGAACACCAGGGCCGCCAGCGCGGGAAGCCGCACCAGCGTGGCCCGCACCAGGTAGCCGCGGAGCAGCAGCCGGTCCTTCAGGCCGTGCGCGGCGGCGGCCGTGTACGCCTCGGAGGCCAGTACCTCAAGCGCGGAGGCCCGGACGCTGCGCAGCAGCGGCGCGACGATGACGATGACCAGCGTGGCCACCGGCAGCGCGAGGTGCTCCAGCGCGGAGACAAACGCGGGGCCGTTGGCGGTCAGCGCCGCGTCGAGCAGGTCGGCGCCGGTGATCAGGTTCAGCTCGGTGTCGGGATCCACCCGGCCGCTGGGTGCCGGGAACCAGCCCAGCACGCTGTAGCCCACCAGGACCAGCACCAGGCCGAGCCAGAACTCCGGTACCGAGTTGCCGATGAGCGCCGCGACGCGGACCGTGTGGTCGCCGAACCGGCCCGCGTGCCTGGCCGACCAGATGCCGAGCACCACCGCCAGCACCAGCGCCACGGCCAGCGCGATCACCACGAGTTCCATGGTCGGCCCCACCCGCAGGGCCATCTCCGAGCCCACCGGGGCACCACTCTGGATGGAGGTGCCGAAGTCACCGGTGAACAGTCCCCCGACGTAGTCGAGGAACTGCTGCCACAGGGGCCGATCCAGCCCGAACCTGGCCCGCGCCGCGGCGGCGTCCGCCTCCGTGGCGTTGGGGCCGAGGATGGTACGGATCGGGTCACCCGGCAGGACCCTGACGAGCAGGAAGGTCAGCACGACCACCCCGAGGAGCACCGGGACGAGCTGGAGCAGCCGCCTGAGGACGAACCGGAGGATACGCATGGATCAGGAGGAGGTGCTCAGGTAGCGCAGCCGGGCCAGGCCGTCCATCGGCTGGACCCATCCCGCCACCTCTTCCCGGACGGGGAGGTTGAAGTTGGGCTGGCAGATGACGACCCATGGCACGTCCTCGGCCAGGATCTCCTGCACGCGCTGCCAGAGCCCGGCACGCTCGGCCGCGTCGACGACGGTGTGGGACTCCTCGAAGATCTTCTCGATCTCGGGGTTGACGTAGTTGGAGTAGTTGAGGCTGGCGCCCTTGGTGAAGCTGGTGCCGAGCATGTACTCCACGTCGTTGACCCAGAGCTGGCCCAGGGTGATCTGCAGGGGGATGTTCTTCTTCGCCCTGCGCTCGCCGAGCGTGGCGGGGTCGAGCGGGGTGAGCTTCAGCTCGATGCCGGCCTTCCTGGCCTCGCTCTGCACGAGCACGGCGATCTGCTGCTGCTCCTCGCTGTCGGTCTGGAAGACCAGCTCGGAGGTGATCGAGGTCTTACCCGCCGCGGCCAGCGTCTCCTTGGCCTTGGCGACGTCGTAGGCGTAGGGGTAGCCGGTCTCGGAGTAGCCGGGCATGTCCAGCGGGACGACGCTCTTGGCCGCCCGCGCGTCGCCACCGTAGACGTTGGCGATGATCTGCTCGTACGGCACCGCGTGGGCGAGTGCCCTGCGCACCGCGGGGTCGTCGAAGGGGGCGGTGGTCACCGACATCTGGATGGCGAGCTGGTTGTTGCTCGGCGCGGAGATGACCTTGATGCCCTTCGTGGACTTGAGGTCCTTGATGTCGCGCTGGCCGATGCCGAAGGCGACGTCGATGTCGCCGTTCTGCAGTTGCAGGCGCTGGTTGGAGGCCGCGGGCACCACGCTCAGCCTGATCTCGGAGCTCTTGGCGCCGTCGGTGCCCGGGTAACCGGCGTTGGCGGTGAGCACGATCTCCTGGCCCTGGACCGCCTTCTCCACGTTGAAGTAGCCGCCGGTCGGGGGGTTCTTGGCGAACCACTCCTTGGCCCAGGGGTCGGCGTCGGTGGCGTGCTTCTTCGCCTCCTCCGAGTCGAAGACGTACAGCGAGATGGCCTGGATCTGCCGGGTCAGCGCGCTGGGGAAGGCCTGGGTGAACGTCACCGTGTAGTCGTCGACCACCTCGATCTGGTCGGCCTTGGTGAGCCCGATCAGCCGGTAGACGCCGGCCACGTTGGCCTTCGCGGCGAACGCGCGGTCCTTGGACCACTTGACGTCCTTGGCGGTCATCTCGTTGCCGCTGGCGAACTTGACGCCCTTGCGCAGCTTGAGGGTCCAGACCTTGTTGTCGGCGTCGGGCTCGAAGGACTCGGCGAAGGTGGGGGCGATGGCCTCGGTGTCGAGGATCTGGCCGTCGCCGACCGAGGTGACCCCGTAGTCGACCATGTAGGGGAAGACGTTCTTGTAGAGCATCAGGGCGGTCAGGTCGAACCCGACGAAGTCCTGGTCCCAGCTGCTCAGGTAGCTGCTCACCGCGATCCGCAGCTTCGCGGCGCCCGGGGCCCCGCCGGGGGCGGTGCTCGCCGCGGGCGCGGTGGATCCGCCGCCCCCCGTGGTGCCGGCGGCACATCCGGTCGCCAGGAGGAGGGCGACCCCGCTGCCGAGCTGCAGGACCGAGCGGCGGGACAGCGCCGGGGATCCCGGACCGTTGGGACGAGAGAAGCCGGGCACGGCAGTCCTCCAGGGGGCCACAGGGGATAGGCCGCGAGGGAGACGGTCCACCCGACCTACATGTGGCATTTGTTCTATCAGACCTGAGTTTGGTGAACAAGTGACCAATGTCTGTTCACGAACGAGGCCAATGCCCAGAGAAGCACCAGGACAGCATAAAGATCATGCCCAACAGTCATGTTCACTGAATTTCACAAGACTGTCGCCCATATGTGACCGGCACCCCGTACCGTATCGGCAGAATCGTCTCCGCCCGGCGGGCCGGCCCGCCCCGAAGCGACGACGGGACCACTTTCCGCCTGACACCTCGACCAGCGGAAAAGATCTTAGTGCGGTACTACCGTGTCACCATGGCCGCGAAGGAAACCAGCAGCGTGACCGTCGATCACGATCTGCTCGATCACGCCAGGCAGCGGGTCGGCACCGGCTCACCGTCCGCCTACGTCAACGAGGCCCTCACCCTGGAAGTCCGGCGAGAGCGCCGGCGCCGCGCACTCTGGAACACGAAGGCCGCTGACGCCGACCCCGATCGCGTGGCCCGCATGATGGCCCATGTCGAGAGCCAGGGCCAGCGCGACCGGTAACCGGCCCCACCTTCCGGACACGAGCCTCCCGATGGACAGCCCTGTCGCTCTCCTGCGACACCAAAGCCCTCAGGTCCGCCCGGCGGCCTCGGCCACTCACCCGGTGCGCATTTTTTAGGTGGATTTAAGCGTATTTGTATGGAAATAAAGCATTTGACCGCCTATGGCTTGACAGTTAATCCCCACGGGCATGACTACCCGGGTGAAGACTGAGCCGGTCCATGGGCGGCTGGCCGATCATCTGTCGATCGGGATCCTCACCTCCGCCTTCCCCGTACCGCTCCTCGACGAGGTCGTGCTGGCCAGATGGACGGCACCGCGCTGACCGTCCCCGCGACAACGCGGCGTTCGGCTACCCGGACGAGAGTGCCCGCCTGCCGTGCGTACGGGTGGTGGCCGTGGTCGACGGCGGGACGCACGCGCTGATCGACGCGACCATCGGCGGTTCGGGGGCGGACCGGCAGGCGCTCGCGCCGAGGCTGCTGCGCCGTCTGGAGCCCGGCGTGCTGCTGCTCGCCGGCCCGGGGGCCAGAGGGGCCGAGCTGTGAAGGTCCCATACGGGACCTTCGCGAACCGGACGTTCCTGTCGCGGTGGCGGGAGACGGGGCGGGGGCGGCGGCGTGGCCGGCTCTTCGCGAGATCGTCGCCCCGGCGGACACCGCCCGCCTCCACAGGGCCCTCACCTGCCCTCGCGACTCGGCCTCCGGGCGTCAGACTGTGCCGGGGTCGCCGACGCGCTCGTAGACGTCGGCCTCGAACTGGTCCAGCAGCCGCTCGCACTCCGCGACCTTCTCGTGAGCCAGTTCCCTGCCCGGGGCGCTCATCCAGTCTCGCCCCTCCACCTTGCGGAGCCAGCGCCGTAACTTCTCCAGGTCCTGCCGGATCTCCTCTGTCTCCTCGAAGGTGTAGTTCTGGCGGAACCGCTCGAACTCGATCTCTTTGAAGAACTTCGTCTCGCACTCTTCGACGATCTCCGCGTACTCCTTGGCCGAGTTCTCGCGGAACGACTCCACCAGCTTGTGGTGCTCGCGCTCCTCGAGCGCGACCAGCACGAAGATCATGCTCTCGCCCCCGAGCTCGTCGATGCGCTCGCGGACCTTGTCGAGGCGTTCCCGTACTCCCGGGCGGTCCGGCAGCACGCATACGGCCTGCTGGATGTAGAGGGCCCCCAGTCGCTTCAGCTCGCGCCACACCGCCACCCGAGCTCGCGAGGTCGTCGAGGGCACGCGGTACACGAGCTGCAGGAATCGCTCCTCGATCGTCATGGCACCCAAGGCTACCCAGTTGACATGTCGGACATGAATACTGAAGCATGTGTTTCACTGAAACAATTGTTACACAGAAGGAGCCGCCGTGACAGGCGCAACATGGGGCCTGGTGGCCTCGACCTTCGCCGCCTCGTTCGTCGAGTTCGTCGAGGCGCTGACCATCGTTCTGGCCATGGGCGTGACACGCGGCTGGCGCTCGGCCCTGGCGGGCACGGTGGTGGCACTGGTGGCGCTGACCGGGTTCACCATCGCCGCCGGGTACGCCCTGAGCACCTGGCTGCCCGAGTCGCTTCTCCAACTCGTCGTCGGCACGTTGTTGCTGGTCTTCGGCCTGCAGTGGCTGCGCAAGGCGATCCTGCGATCCTCCGGGCTGAAGGCCATGCACGACGAGGACGAGGAGTTCGCCTCCCAGACCGAGGCCGGGCGGCAGGCTGCGGCCAAGAGCCGGTTCGGCATCGACACCTTCGCGTTCGTGGTGTCGTTCAAGGGCGTGTTCCTCGAGGGCGTCGAGGTCGTCTTCATCGTCATCACGTTCGGGCTGAGCGCCGCGAACATGCCCGCGGCGGTCGGCGGCGCGGCCATCGCCGGTCTCCTCGTGCTGGTCGCCGGCCTGATCCTGCACCGCCCGCTCGCGATGATCCCCGAGAACGCCCTGAAGTACGGCGTGGGTCTGCTGCTCGCCAGCTTCGGCGCGTACTGGGCCGTGGAGGGCCTGGGCGTGTTCACCGCGGGCGGCGAGAGCCTCGAGTGGCCGGGTGGCGACTGGGCCATCCTCGCCCTGATCGCCTGCTGGCTCCTGACCTCGCGCCTGCTGGTCGTGTTCCTGCCCCGTCTCAAGCCGGAGGTCGCCCGATGAGGTTCGTCAAGGGTTTCGGACAGTTCTGGTACGACTTCATCATCGGCGACGACTGGAAGATCGCCGTGGCGGTCGTCGCGGCGCTCGCCGTGACACTCGGCGTCCTGCTCGCTGGCTTCACCGCCGCGAGCGCCGTCACCGGAGGCGTGCTGCTGCTTCTCTTTTTCGTTGCCAGTGTCGTGATCGACGTGAGGAACTAACCGATGTCCGCACAGACCGCGGAGCTGCACACCCATCACCGCGACGTGACGGGCGGCTGGCTGCGGCCCGCCGTGTTCGGCGTGATGGACGGGCTGGTCTCGAACGCCGCGCTCCTGGCCGGAGTGGTCGGCGGCGGGGCCACCGGGACCACCGTGACGATCGCCGGGCTCGCCGGGCTCGCGGCGGGTGCCTTCTCCATGGCGACCGGCGAATACACGTCGGTCGCCTCGCAGCGGGAACTCACCCAGGCCGAGATCGCCGTCGAACGCCGCGAGCTGGCCCGCAACCCCGAGGCCGAGGAACGGGAGCTCGCCCTGCTGTACCAGTCGCGCGGCCTGGCGCCCGAGCTCGCCGAAGAGATGGCCAAGCAAATCCACCGCGACGACGAGGTGGCCTGGCGGGTACACGCCCGCGAGGAGCTCGGCGTGGACCCCGACGACCTGCCCTCGCCCTGGGTCGCCGCGGGATCCTCCTTCCTGGCGTTCGCCATCGGGGCGCTGATCCCGGTGCTGCCGTTCCTGCTGGGGTCGTCGTCGATGTCGGCGGTGATCGTGCTCACGGCGGTCGCGCTGTTCGCCACCGGCGCGCTTGTCGCCCGGCTCACCGCCAGACCCCCCCTGTACGGCGGCGGCCGCCAGCTCGCGCTCGGCGCCCTCGCCGCGGCGGTGACGTACGGGGTCGGCAGCCTGGTGGGGACGTTCATCGCCTGAGCGGGCCGCGCCCACCACGGGGCGCCGCACCTCGAACGGGTGCGGCGCCCTCGCCGTCACTTCGAGGGTCATGCCCGGTGGCACGCGACCAGGTGCGTCCCGTCCGGCCGGGACTCAACCTCGACCTCCGCGTCGAACCGGCCCCCGCCCGCCGCACCGGAGCCGGTCCCCGCCTCCGTCTTCGCCTTCGCCTTCGCGACAAGTGCCGGACCGGGCCCCGTGTGGCGCCTCAGTACCGGCGGTTCCGTGGCGCACCGGGCGTCGGCCTTCCAGCAGCGGGTGTGGAAACGGCACCCGGACGGCGGGTCCGCCGGGCTCGGCGGCTCCCCCTCCAGGGGAATCTCCTCCCTCTCGCCGCGCAGCGCGGGGTCCGGCAGCGGCGCCGCGGACAGCAGCGCCCGCGTGTACGGGTGCGCGGCTTCGCCGTACACGTCGTCCTGCGATCCGGACTCGACCACGCCGCCCAGGTACATCACGGCCACCCGGTCGGCGACATGCTGGACCAGGCCGAGGTCGTGCGAGATGAACACGTACGCGAGCCGGAACTCCTCTTTGAGCCGCTCGAGGAGGTTCACGATCTGGGCCTGCACGGACACGTCCAGGGCCGAGGTCGGCTCGTCGCAGACCAGGATCCGCGGCCGCAGCGCCAGTGCCCTGGCGATGCCGACCCGCTGCCGCTGGCCACCGGAGAACTCGTGCGGATAGCGGCCCGCGTGGCCGGGGTTGAGCCCGACGATCTCCAGCAGCTCGCGCGTCCTGCGGTCACGCTCACGGCGCGGAGCAAGGTCGGGATGGACGTGGAAGGGCTCGCGGACGATGTCCCCGACACTCATGCGTGGGTCGAGCGACGAGTAGGGATCCTGGAAGACCATCTGGATGTCCCGCCGCACCCTCCGCATGGCGCGCTCACGCAGGCCCGAGATCGGGCGGCCGAGCACCCTGACCTCGCCCGAGGTCGGCCGGTCGAGCCCGGCGAGCATGCGGGCCACCGTGGACTTCCCGCATCCGGACTCCCCGACGATTCCGAGGGTCTCCCCCTCGCGCAGCTCCAGGCTCACCCCGTCGACGGCCCTGACGCGGCCCACGGGACGGAACGGCAGGCCGCCGCCGATCGGGAAGTGCCTGACGAGGTCGCGCGCCTCAAGCACGGTCTCGGTCATCGCCCGCTCACCCGCTCCCACGCGTGGCAGGCGGTGCGCCTGCCCGGGCCGATCTCGACCGGCTCCGGCTCTTCCTCGCAGGCTTCCCAGGCGTACGAACAGCGTTGCCTGAACCTGCAGCCGGAGTCGGGGTCGGCCGGATCGGGCGGAGCCCCCGGGATCGTCGCGAGCGGCCGGCCGCGCAGATGCGGCCGCGGGATCGCGCCGAGGAGCGCCTCCGTGTACGGGTGGGCGGGCCGGGCGTACACCTCGGCGGCGGGCGCCTGCTCCATCACCCGTCCCGCGTACATGACCACGACCCGGTCCGCGACATCGGCGACGACGCCCATGTCATGCGTGATCAGCACGAGTGCGGTGCCGTGCTCCCGCTGGATTTCCCGGAGCAGCCGCATGATCTGCGCCTGGACGGTGACGTCGAGCGCGGTCGTCGGCTCGTCCGCGATGATCACCTTGGGGTCGAGCGCGATCGCGAGCGCGATCCCGACACGCTGGCGCATGCCACCGGAGAACTGGTGCGGGTAGTCACCGGCCCGCCGTGCGGCTCCGGGGATGCGGACCAGATCGAGCACCTCGACCGCTCGCGTACGCGCCTCTCGCCTGGACAGGCCGCGATGAACGCGGAACAGCTCGGCGATCTGGAAGCCGACCGGCAGCACGGGGTTCAGCGCGGACAGCGCGTCCTGGAAGATCATCGCGATGGTCGTGGCCTTCAACCGGCGCCGGGACTCCTCCGGCAGTCGCAGCAGGTCCACCCCGCGCAGCCGTACGGCTCCCGCCGCGATCCTGCCGCGGGGCGGCCGTACCAGGCCCATGACGGCCCGCGCGGTGACGCTCTTGCCGCTGCCGGACTCGCCGAGGACGGCCAGGGTCTCCCCCGCCTCGACCGCGTAGCCGACTCCGTTCACCACCCGCGCGGCGCCGAACTCCACATGCAGGTCGTCTACCGCGAGCAGTGGCGCGGCGGGGTCGAAACCGGGAAGCGACTCGATCATGGCGGCATGCCTTTCTACCGGATGTATCTGAGCCGGGGGTCGAAGGCGTCGCGCAGCGCGTCGCCGAGGAGCACGAAGCTCAGCACCGTCACGGTCAGGAAGAGGGAGGGGAAGATCAGCAGGTGGAGGTCGGTGGTGAAGTACTGCTGGGCGGTGTTGAGCTGGACGCCCCAGGAGATCGCAGGGGTGCGCAGGCCGACGCCGAGGAACGTCAGCGCCGACTCCGAGGCGATCACCAGGCCGACGTTGAGCCCGCTCAGCACCAGGGCGGGGCCGATGGAGTTGGGCAGGACGTGGCGCAGCAGGATGCGCGGCGCGCTCGCCCCGATGCCGCGGGTGGCGGCGATGTACTCGCTGTTCACCGTGGCGAGCACCGAGCCGCGGACGACCCGTGCGAGCCCCGGCCAGCCGAACAGGGCCAGCACGAGTGAGACGGTGAGCTCGTTGTGCGTGCTGAGGGTCTGCAGGATGACGATCATGCCGATGAGGGCGGGGAAGCCAAAGAAGACGTCCATGACCCGGCTGACCACCGCGTCCACCCATCCACCGAAATATCCGGCGAGGCCGCCGAGGACGACGGCGATGACCAGCACACTCGCCGTGACCAGGACCGCGATGGCGACCGATGAGCGGGTGCCGTAGACCACGTTGCTGTAGAGGTCGCAGCCCTGGATGTCGAAGCCGAAAGGGTGCCCGGCGGACGGCGGCAGCCCGCTATCGGCGAGGTCGCACCGGCGTGGGTCGCCGTGGCCGAACAGCCCGGCGAACACCTGCGGGGCCACGGTCATCATGCAGATGATCGCGGCGAAGAAGGACGAGACCGCGAACGCCGGCCGCCGCAGCAGTGCCGGCAGCGGGCGGCGGAGATCAGCGGAGCCGGATGCGGGGGTCAAGGATGCCATAGAGGAGATCCACAAGGAGGTTGACCAGCAGGAACACAAGGACGAGCAGGCTTCCGATCCCCACCACGACCGGGCCGTCGTGCTGTGGGATCGCCGCGAAGATCTGGTAGCCGAGGCCCGGCAGATTGAAGATCCCCTCGATGAGCACCGTGCCGCTGAGCAGGTATCCCAGGCTCACTCCGAGGAGGGAGACCACGGGGATCAGCGAGTTGCGCACGACGTGCCGCGCGACGACGATCCGCCGTGGCAGGCCCTTGGCCACGGCGGTGTCCACGTGGTCGGCGCTGAGGTTCTCCAGCACGCTGGTCCGGGTGAGCCGGGTCGTCTGCGGCAGGCCGTAGAGCGCGAGGACGAGGCCGGGCAGGATGTACGCGAGCGGCCACCCCGCATCCGTGCCGGACGCGGGGAACCAGCCGAGGTTCACACCGAACACAATCTGCGCGACGTACGCGGCCACGAAGAACGGCACGCCCATGACGAGCGTCGTGCCGCCCAGCACCACCAGGTCCGCCGTCTTGCCGCGGCGGATCCCGGCCAGCGTGCCGAGCAGGACGCCGAGGACGGCCTCGAACAGCCAGGCCGTCACCCCGAGCTGGAACGTCACCGGCCAGCCCGCGGCGACGATCTCCGAGACCGGCCTGCCGTTGAGGTCGACGCCCATGTCCCCGGTCAGCAGGCCCTTGAGGTAGACGCCGTACTGCACGATCAGCGGGTCGTCCAGGTGGTACCGCTCCCGGAGCGCTTGCACGACGGACGGCGACACCACCCGACCAGGTCCCGCGAGCGCCTGGATCGGGTCTCCGGGGAGGGCGTACACCGCCATGTAGATGATGAACGTCGTCCCCAGCAGCACCGGTACGGCCGTGGCCACCCGGCGGAGGATGTACCTGCCCATGGTTCGGGTCAGCCGACCGTGACGGCCGCGAGCACGACACCGCCGAGGAACTCAGGCCGTACGCCGCCGATCCGCGCGGAGTGCGCCAGCCCGCCGACGGGACGGTAGAGCGGAACGAGCGGCAGGCCGTCCATCGCGGTCTTCACGGCCTCCTTGGTCAGGGTGACGGCCTCGTCGGGCGACGCGGAGGCGGCCTTGCCGAGCGACGATGCGAACTCGGAGCTGTCGTAGCCGGTCACGTTGGTGCTGGAGCCCTTGGTGAACAGCTGGTCGGCCAGCGCGTACAGGTGGGGGTAGCCGGCGGCCATGTAGAGAAGGACCGGGCCGTCGACCTTGTGTGCGCTCAGGTTGGGGTAGATCTGGTCGACCGGCTGGACCTGGGTCGTCACCGCGGTGATGCCGAGGTTGGCGCGGAGCTGGTTGGCGACGGCTTCCAGGATCACCGTGTTCGTGGGGTCCTGGTAGGTCCACAGCGTGAGCGGGCCGGTCCACCCGCCTGCCTCCGCGAGCAGTGCCTTCGCCTTCGCCGGGTCGTAGGCACATGACGTGCAGTCGTCCATGCCGCCGCCGGGGACGTTCTCTCCGGCCAGGCCGCGCGCGGGTTCGCCGAAGCCGCGCAGCAGCGATTTCACGATCGTGTCGCGGTCGACGGCCTGGGAGAACGCCTGGCGCACACGCGGGTCGGCGAAGCGCTTGTCCCACAGTGGGAAGCCCAGGTAGACCACGGCGGGGAAGGGCACCCGGACGAGCCGGTCCTTGAACTGCTGCGCGGCGCCGGTCAGGTTGTTGCCGGTCACCAGCGTGACGTCGAGGGTGCCCGCCTGCAGGTCGCGGTAGGCCGTCCCCTCGTCCTGGTACGACCTGACGTCGACGCGGTCGGCGTTCCCCGGGGTCCCCGCGTACGTCGCGGATTTCCGCAGGACCAGCCTGGTCGCACCGGTCGTCATGCCCTCGCCCTCGACCTGGTACGGGCCGTTGCCGACGGGCTTCCTGTCGAACGCGTCGAGGTCGGTGAAGGCGGCCTTCGGCATCGGCGCGAACGTCGACTGGGCGAGCACGTACGGCAGGAGCGACAGTGGCTTGCTGAGGGTGACCCGGAGCGTGTACGCGTCGACGACCTCGACGCCGGACAGGGTCTTCACCGAGGATGTGCCGTCGGCCGGGTTGAGCTCCGCGTACCCGGCGAAGCCGGCGAGCATGTAGTTGTTGGTGAAGGCGTTGGGCCCGTACGCCGTGGCGTTCCACGAGTCGGCGAAGGACTGGGCGGTAACCTCCTCACCGTTGTGGAAGGTCCAGCCCTTCTTGACCTTGATGGTCCAGGTGGTGTTGTCCGCCGACTCGATCGACTCGGCGACCAGGTTGACCGCCTTGCCCGTGGTGCCGTCGACGCTCGTCAGGGGCGAGAACAGCGCGTAGTCGATGTTACTCCCGCCCGACCTGCCGGGCGTGAAGTGGGTCAGGAAGTAGGAGGTCACGCCGACCGCGTAGGACTTCTCCCCCGATGTGGCAGCGCCATCGCCCGAGCCGCCGGAACAGGCCGTCAGGGCGAGGACCAGGACGCAGGACGCCGCCCAACGTCGTGCTCGGCTTCCGATCGGTGAGACAGACATGTTGCACCTTCCATGGATGCTCCGCGTGAATCCGCGTGAAGTGGGGGACGACGGCCGCCGGTTCTCGCGAGGGTCACCCGCTTGGACATCGAGAGTGACATAGCTCACCCGCGCGGGTCGTTGTCGAGAGGGTTCAAGCGGTGATGACCCCTTTGTCCGGTGGAACAGGGGGAGGCTCGCCGGTGAAGCGGGCGTTTCACAGCGATTTCCGGTGGGCCCACCGGCCGCCTACGAGCGTGCCGAGCACCCCCGGGCGGCGCAGCTCCGCGGGCGTGAGGAGCGACGGGTCCCCGATGCGGATGGCCTCCGCGGTGGCGCTGCCGGTCTGCAGCACCAGGAGGACGGGTACCGCCGCCGTGAGGATCAGCGTGTACAGGCGTGCGATC
>NZ_JBEXUE010000187.1:0-17799 GCF_040614275.1 Streptosporangium sp. NPDC006013 | reverse complement strand
TCGTGGAACAGCTGCGCATAGGTGAGGGCAGCAGCGTCGTAAGCCTCGCGGGTGGCACCGAGGGCATCGTGTTCGACCATGCTCGCGACAGTAGTCCCTGGCGCCGAGGCGGGAGAATCACGATCTTCCCTCCCGGGCTATCGCCAGTTCAGAGAATCCGTACCGACATCCGCGGCTCGCGCATCCCGCAGATGAGCATCGACGACCAACGACTGTACGGCACCGCCTTCCGCACCCTCGACGAGTTCGAACGGCGCGTCCGGGAACTCGTCGAGCTGAGCGACCGCGCCACCGCACTGGCCCGCGACGGCCTCACCGGCGGAGCCCTGCACCCCCCGCACCGGCCGGTGAGAGGCAGGGGCGTCTCCCCGCCGACGTGTCCGGCTCCGGCCAGAGCAGCGGTCAACGGGCCGGAGGCCTTTACCGGTTCGTCACGCCGGGGGAAGGTCAGCCGGCGCAAGTTCGCGCACACCTCCGACGATGGAGGTCACCATGGCATCCGGACGTGCTCAGGCGAAGTAGTGGCCCTCCTTCAGGTCGGCGATCAGTCCCGGACGAGTCGGCTGCCACCCGAGCAGGTCGCGAGTGATCTGTGCTGAGGCCGGGCCGTCGACTCCCCAGAAGCCGCCGAGCCAGCCGACGTATTCTCCGGCCTGCTCGGGGGTGACGGAGACGGCGGGAACGCCGAGGTGTGATGCGAAGACCTCGGCGACCTCGCGGATCGGGACGCCCTCGTCGCCGACCGCGTGCAGCACCGACCCGGCCGGCGCGGACTCAAGCGCGAGGCGGAACAGGCGCGCGGCGTCGTCGCGGTGGACGGACGGCCAGCGGTTGGCGCCGTCGCCGACGTAGGCCGCGGCGCCTTTCTCGCGCGCGAAGCCGACCACGGTCGAGATGAACCCGTTGTCGCCATTGCCATGCGTGGCCGGCGGGAGACGCACGACCGAGGAGCGGACCCCGTGGTCGGCGAGCGCGAGAGTGTGGTGGGCGTTGCCCATCCGCCCGCCTGCGCCGCTGATCGGACCCTTGCCATCCCCGGCATCCGCCAGTCCGTCGCGTTCGGTGGCGACGACTCCGGACGGGAGCCCGAGCACGCCGAGGATGCCGGAGGCGATGACGAAGGGCTTGCCGGTGCCGGTGAGGGCCTCGCCGAAGGTCTCGATCGCCGCGCGATCGGCGTCGGTGGCGCCGGCGAAGTCGCCGGTGAAGGCGATGTCGTGCTTGAACGCGAGGTGGATGACCCCGTCGGACGACGCGGCGGCGTCGCGCAGGGTGTCGAGGTCGTCGAGTGATCCCGGCCGGACCTCGGCCCCCGCGCCTCGCAGGGCTTGTGCCGCGGCATCGGAGCGGGCGAGCCCGATGACCGTGTGACCTGCGGCGGTCAACTCGGGAACGAGCCCGCGGCCGATCCAGCCCGACGCTCCGGTGACGAAAACGCGCATGGGAAACCTCCAGGACGTGGGCGCCTACCGGGCGGATCCGCGGCGGGCGGCCCTTGAAGTCAGTCACTATTCTTTGTACAGTCGTACTAGAAAAGTCAAGTTGAGACCAACAGCCGGAGGCAGTGATGGCGGGACGGCCCGTGGACCATCAGCGGCGGGCCGAGTTGCTCGATGCGGTGGTCGACTACACGGTCGAGCACGGGTTCTCCGAGCTGTCGTGGCGGCCCGTCGCTGCCGCCCTCGGGGTTTCGGCCACGACGTTGGTGCATCACTTCGGCACCAAGGAACAGATGCTCGAGACCATCCTCGGGCGCTTGCGCGAGCGCATATTCGTGGCCACCAGCGATACGGCCGGCGAGCAGCCCGACCTGGCGACGGCGGCGCGTGCGGTCTGGACGCGGACCTCCGACCCGCAACAGTGGGCGGAGTTCAGGCTGTTCTTCGCGGTCTACGGACGCGCTCTCCAGGCGCCGCAGCAGTTCGCGGAGTTCCTGGAGCACGTCGTGGCCGACTGGATGAGCACCCTGGTCGACGCGCAAGGACCAGACACCGACCCGGCGACGGCGACACGCACGGCCACACTCGTGATCGCGACGATCCGCGGGCTGCTGCTCGACCTGCTCGCCACCGGTGACCGAGACCGGGTCCAAGACGCGGCCGAGAGCTTCCTCGCCACTCTCAAACAGAGCGCGGGCACCGATGGAACGGGCCGGTCTGCGGCAGGCACAGGAAACGCAGCTGCCGCTGTACGAGCGGACCCGTCGCTTCCGTAGTTACGCGCCCAGCCTGGTCCCCGGGATCATCCAGCGGAACGCCCGCCGGTGGTCCGCGTCCCCGGGAGGCTCACCCGGGGACGCGGGCCCCTCCACGCACGCGCCCCACGAGGTCGTCGGCGGCCTCAGGCCACCGGGCATGGTCGAAGGTGAAGCCCGCTTCGAGCAGGCGGCCGGGGATGACCCGGCGGCTCTTCAGCAGGAGTTCGGTGTCCGAGCGCAGTGCGAACGCGCCGAGCCCGGCCATCCACCTCGTCGCGGGCAGGCCGGCCCGAATCCCCCATGCCGCGCGCAGCACGCGCATGAACGTACGCTGCGGCAGAGGATCGGGAGCGGCGAGGTTCACCGGCCCCGCGAGGTCGTCCCGGTCGGCCAGGAACTCGACGGCGCGGACGAAGTCTCGGTCGTGGATCCAGGACACGTACTGCGCGCCGCCCGCGATCGGGCCGCCGAGGCCGAGCCGCACCATCCGCAGCAGGACGTCGAAGACACCACCGCGATCGGGACTCATCACCATCGCGGTACGCAGGGCGACCTTGCGCGTGTGCGGGGTTTCAGCTCGCTCCTGCTCCCGCTCCCACGCTTTCGCGATCTCGACGCTGTAGGCCCAGTAGGCCGGGACACCGGGTTCGGTGCCGCCGAGTACGCCGGTCGCCTCGTCATTGGGCGCGTCGAAGCGGTGGGAGTAAACGGTGGCGGTGCTCATCTGCAACCAGACCCGAGGAGGCCGCGCGGCGGCCGCGATCGCCTCGCCCACAACCCGGGTGGAGTGCACGCGCGAGTCCATCATGGCCCTCAGGTTGGCGGCGGTGTAGCGGCAGTTGACGCTGCGCCCGGCCAGGTTGACCACGATGTCGCTGCCGTCGATCTCCTCCGCCCAGGGCCCCAGGGTCCCCCCGTCCCAGCGCACATCACGCTCCCGCACCGGCCGCCTGGTCAGCACCACGACGTCATGCCCCGCAGCGGTCATCGCACGATCCAGGATCGCGCCCACCTGGCCGCTTCCTCCAGGTATCACTATTTTCATCGGACTCCCCAGAACGTGTGAGACCAACCTAGCGCGGCACGCTGAACGCGTTCAAAAGAGGTCGCTCACCGACCCGCGCGCATGCGCGGCGGCCTCCAGGCGAGCGAGACGTCGAGTGCGCTCGTCATGGGCTTCGTACCGTTCGATCAGCGAATCGAGCGCGCGCCGCATGGCGACCCGGGTGGGCGAGCGGAAAGCGCGTCACGTAGGCGCTCACCGGCGTCGACCGACTCTCCGAAGGGCGCCTCATCCTTGGACGGAAAGTATCGGACGAGCGGTCCTCCTCCCGCATGAGTGGGCAGCGGATCCGCAGGACACGCCGGACATGCTCGCCGACAGCCGTGAATAACCGGAAACCGCTCCTTCGCGCTCAAGCTCGTGCCTACCCTGGTCTCGAAGATCGGTCGTGGAGGAATGCGTCCCCATGGGCAGAGCTCGCCGGAACAAGCGCACATCGCTGGGCCACGACGCCGCGGCCCAGCGACAGGATGGTGCCGAGGCGTCCGATCCCGCCCGGTCGAAAGGGCTGCCGGCGTGGCTGGCGGGGATCGTCGGCGCCGTGATCCTGGCCGCGTTCGGCGTCGTGTTCACCGAGTGGTACAACGCGCACGGCTCCGACACGGTCGAGCAGGTACGCGGCGCCGCCCCGATCACCGTCGGCCACGTAGCCGTCGACTACTCCGAGCGCGACACCGTCCTGCGCGAACCGGTGACCGATCCCGAGGACCGGGCGCTCATGCTGGCCGCCCACGCGGACAAGCAGCGTGAGGCGGTGCTGGCGCGCCACCAGATGGCCCTGATCGACAGCATGAACGTCACCGTCGCGCTGACCGGGAACCGCAGCAGCCTGCGCATCGTGGACATCGAGCCGCGGGTCCTCGCCCGCAGGCCGGTGTCGAAGGGTGCCCGCCTGATCGCCCTCACCGGCAGCGGCGAGGCAGGCACCGTCGAGATGGCCGCCGACCTCGACCGTCCCGCGCCTCGGTTCACGACCGGCGGGGACACCCCGTACTTCCGGAAGAAGCAGATTGACCTGAAACGGGACGAGCCGGTCACGCTCAGCCTGAGCTTCACCGGCAAGAAGGCGTACTACGAGTTCGACCTGCGGGTCACGGTGCTCGCGGACGGCCGTACGGAAGAGGTCGTGGTCAAAGGACCGGACGGGGGGCCGTTCCGGCTGACCGGCGAGGCCGCCCGGTACCGGTCCTACTACCGGCAGGCGCCGCAGGGCGGCTGGCGGCCGGTCTCCTGCGGGAAACGCCGGACATGCTGATCACCCGCTGCCTCCGGGTTCTGGCGGCGCTCTCGGTGGCCGCCGCGCTCGCGGTCGCCGACGACGGGCGGCCCCCGCTGGAGCTCGTGGGGTGGAAGGCGGCGTGGTCGGCCCCCGCCGATGAGACGGCCTCGTTCTCCTTCCTGTCCGGCGAGAATCTGATCATGGCGATGTCGGAAGAGGGGACGGTGACCGTGCGCGATCCCGGCACCGGCGCGATCCGGCTCACCGTTCGCACCCCGCTCCATTCCCTCAGCGACGCGTGGGCCACGGCCGGCACCCTCGTCGTGGCCGGGAGCCGGAAAGGATCGTCGGACCGGACCCTGTACGGCTACGACCTGGCCTCCGGCGGACCGCTGTGGCGGCACGCGTTGCCCCCGTCGGGGCCAGGGGCGCACGACTTTCCGCGGATCCTGGTGTCCGAGTACGGCGTCGTCGTCTTCCACCGGGAGTCCGGGCTGCTCTCGCTCGACGTGCGAACCGGCGGCGTCCGGGCGCGGGCCGCCGTGGCAGTGGGCTGCGAGGGAGAGACCGGCTCCACATCCGGGGCTCTGCTGTTGCTGAGCCGCTGCGGGCAAGGCCGTGTGCGGCTCGACTCCTTCGATCCGCGCACGCTACGGCGGAACTGGACACGTCCGGTGACCACCTGGCGCACCGCGCCGGGCGTCGGCGTCCGGCTCTGGTTCAGGGAGGCGTCGGAGGGCTTCGTCATCGCGGCGTTGGACGGCGACGATTTCCTCTTCACGCGGGACGGCACACCGCTGCCCCGCTCCCACCTGGAGCGGGCCACCGCAGGGAGCCCGTCGCCGGAGGTCGGCCGGCATCCCGACGCCGAGGATCGCCCCAGGTTCGACTGGAACAACGCGTGGCCGCTGCCCGGTTACCTCAACTCGCGAGAGCAGGACACCGGCCCTCCCATCGCGCTCCCCCTCGACAGGCCGCTCACCCACACCACCGCCTTCGTGGGGGCGACCTCCCATATGGCCTTCATCCACGGTGACGCCCGGATCACCGCCCTGCGTCCCGTCTACGGACGCCCCACCGGCCCCGTCGCACTCGGCGGCGTCCCGCCGGGCGATTGGCCGGACGCCTGCTCCCTGCTCACCTCGCGCGACCTCAGCCAGGACGTCCGCCGTATCCCGGGAAACAAGTCCCTGGGCCGCCTCACCCTGCCCAGGCCCGTGACCTGCGACTGGGTGCCCCCCGAGGACGACGGCGGGGTCATCTCGCTCTCCGTGAGCTGGGTGTCCCCGGACGCCGGCGCCCTCTTCGCCGCCGCCGCCGAGCTGACCAGGCGTCACGAGAGCTTCGACCACGACCCCACGATCGAGGGCGAGGGCATCTTCTCCTACACCGCCCACGGCCCCGGGGGGACCTTCGGCGCGACGCTGGTCAACGTGGGCCCGGTCATCGTCCATCTGACGTCGCCGTCGCGACTGACGCTGCGCTTGGCCGCGTTCCGGGTGCGTGACAACCTGATGGCCCGCTACCGGCCGGGGGAACGCGTCCCGCCTCCGGCGCGGACGGGCGGGTGGACCCATCTCGCCGACGGGAGCGTCAACATCGACCCGGTGGTGGACGGCGGTGTGGTGTACGCCGGCGCCGACGACGGCCTGTACGCCCTGGACGCCGTCACCGGCCGGGCGCGGTGGAAATCCTGGCCGGCCACGCCCATGCTCGTGGACGGCGTGCTCTACGGCGCGAGGAGTGACAGGGTGGCGGCCATCGACACCGCCACCGGCCGGATGCGGTGGAACCGCCGCTTCGGCACCCGGTACGTCGGCATCCATGACCTCGTCATCCAGGACGGCGGCGTGTACGCGGGCGTCGGACTCACCCACGTCGTGGCGCTGGAGGCCGCCACCGGCAAGCAGCGGTGGCGCTTCCGCGTCCCCGGCACCCTGGGCCGCGTGGCCGTGGCCGCCGGCACCGTCCACGTGAGCAGCCGGGAAGGCATGCTGTACGCCCTCGACGCCAGGACGGGCGCGCTTCGCTGGCGTTCCCGCGTGGGCACCGGAAATATCAACCCGGCCGGTTACCTGGCCGCGACCGGGGAGGCCATCTTCGTGATCACCGGCGCGAAGGCGTCCGCGCTCGACCCCGCCACCGGGAAGGCACGGTGGCGCGCCCGCGTCAGCGCCGCCGTCCGGTACGACCCCGTCGTGATCGGCGGCACCGTCTACCTCGGCGATCTCGCCGGGCGCACGTACGCGCTGAACGCCGCCTCCGGCCAGGAGCGATGGAGGCTCACCACCGAGGGCGACAGCGGCCGGTGGAACGTCACCGCGTCACGAGGGAAGGTCTACGTCGCCGGCCGGAGCCTGCACGCCCTCGACCCCGAAACCGGGAAAGAACGGTGGAGCAGGCCGCTCATCGCCCAGGTGTCGGTCCACGAGGACACCGTCTTCGCCCAAGAGGAGGGCGGCACGCTGCACGCGCTGGACGCGGCCACCGGCGCGCCCCGCTGGCACTTTCAGACCGGTGGCAGGTTCCAGACCCTGCCGGTCGTGGCCGGCGGCCTCGTCTACGTCGGCAGCTCGAACGGCAACCTGTACGCGCTGCGCGACACGGACGGACTCCCCGGGCCGAACCCGGCGGAGCTCGACCGGCGCACCTGGTGAGTATGGGGCGTTCGGTGCGAGATGCCGTCGACCTGCACGACCTCCAGCGCGACGCCCAGGCCGGGGACCGTTCGGCCCGCTACCAGCCCGGCGGCCATCGCGGCGGCGATCCAGACCGGCAGCAACCGGTCCAGCGTCGACAACCGCCCCGGCGGCACCGCTTCGGCCCCTGCCGGGGCGGCCGGCGTCCCGGACGCGTGGGGATCAGGTCCGTGGACGCCGGCCTTGTGTACGGTCCACGTCCGGCAAGGGGGCCTGCGGGCGTGGACCGGCTCCGGGTTCAACGGATCGGTGGGAAGTGGGGACGATCCCGCCGAACCCGGAGGTCGGGGGTTCAAGGTTGGTGAGGCCGGGTGGGCAGGTCGAACCAGACGCCGGTGCCGATTTGGCCGGCGCCGCATAGCGGAGTCCACCGGGCTGCCGCGGTGTCCGTAGGGGAGCACAGCGACGAAGGGCCGCCTAGCGCGGTCAGCCTGGGCGTGGTTCGTGGTCGCCCGGCGGACAGGACGGGTTGCAGAGCACGTCGACCCAGACCTCGGCGACCGGCGCGGTGATCTGCTCGACGGCCTCGGCCGAGATCACGCCATCCGTGACGTCGGCCCAGATCAGGCGTACGGCGGCGGCCAGCGTGACGATGCAGGTGCCGCAGCGCACGCAGACGCGCACGTCGCCGGGCATGTCCAGCACGGGCAGCGGACCACTCA
The DNA here is from genome assembly GCF_040614275.1 of Streptosporangium sp. NPDC006013. Lineage (NCBI taxonomy): Bacteria > Bacillati > Actinomycetota > Actinomycetes > Streptosporangiales > Streptosporangiaceae > Streptosporangium > Streptosporangium sp. NPDC006013. Next base: position 9,959 of record NZ_JBEXUE010000187.1, on the reverse strand, counting down.
CCGGGATCCCTGCTCCACGCAGACGAACCAGACGGTCTTACCTTGCGACGCGGACTCCACTCCCCACCGGTCCGCGTAGGCCGTGACGATCGCCAGCCCGCGACCGTGCTCCGCGTCCGGACCGGCCGGGAGCGGAGCCGGCCACACCGCGCCGTGGTCGGTGACCTCCCCGCACACGATCCGCCCGTGCCGGTGCAGCGAGAGGCTGATCGGTGCCCGCCCGTGCACGACCGCGTTGCTCACCAGCTCGGACACCACCATGGTCACGTCCTCCGTGACGGCGGAGATGCCCCAGGCGACGAGGGCTTCCCTCGCCAACCGCCGCGCCGCACCGACCACTTCGGGATCGGCGGACAGGTCCCAGCACGCCTCCCGGGTGTTCTTGTCGTCTCTTACCGGATGTGGGGGGATGAAGCTAGGGTTCTTCATAGGTCAGAGGGCTCCGAGTTCCTGATCCAGTCCTCGGGCTGGTGGTTGAGTCACCAGGCCCGAGGACGCCGGGGATTGTCTCCGCTCGCCATGACCGAAACGAGCGCATTACACCAGTTGGTGGAGCGGGCCGCGCGTTAAGTAGATCCCCGAGTACGTCTACCCGATGCACGGATACAACTGCGATGAGCCACGCGGGTATATCTCATGCCGTCTCGAACGCAAATTTCCCTCGCTACGCGTGCATTATGAAGTGCATCGCTTGAGCGATCTGCTTCTACTTTGCGGCCAAGTTATGGTGATGCCCCGCAACCGAATTACCGATGTGATACCACAATCCCACTAAGGAAATTCGGCTACTCAACCTGCAGTTCCCGATACTTTCCGATAATGCCTTTCACCGCGTCCGTTACAGGTGGCTCATCGGCGAGCGCGCTCCAGATGTAGGCGTCATGCTCCTGGAGCTTGATGGGTTCGGCAGCGGTCACGTCCACGGCGAAATTGAACTGGCGGCTCTTCTTGCCGCTGCCGGACGTGTAGTCGAAGCTTCCCAGGTAGTCGCGGATAGCGGCGACATCGAGGCCGGTTTCCTCCTCGACCTCCCGGATCAGTGCCGAGTCCAGTGCTTCACCTGCCTCGGCCTTGCCACTAGGCAGCTCGAAGATACCGCCCATGAAATCGGCCTCCGGCCGCCGGAGGAGGAGCACCTTGCCGTCGTGTTGCACGACCGCGCCGACGACGAATTGCTGAACGCCGTCGCGTTCGGCCTCGACACTGAGCTCTTCGAGGAGAGCAGGCTGATCCATGATTCCTTGCCCTAGAGAAGATCGCGATAATTCTCGGTCACCTTGCGGAACGCATCGATATAGCTATCGACCAGCGGCATATCCTCCCCCCTGTGCCATACCGGAAGCTTGAGAGTGTTGCGGTGAATCGCCTCGGCATTCGGGAAAGCGCCAGGTGAATAGTTGAGCCTTTCGCTGTACTCGGGAAACAGTGGCCCCGGCTCCTGGAACAGCGGAAGGAGGTTGAGCGGACAGGTCGAGCCGGGCCGATCTACCTCGTGGCACCCCTCGGCGTGCAGCGCCTCATAGAAGCGCTCGATGGGCAGGCCGTCAAGCTCGTTCATGGCGTAGCGGAGCGGCAAACCGTACCAGGAGGCGCGCACGCCGAGCGGCCGTTCCGGCACGATGATGCCCGGCAACTCGGACAGGCGCTCGCACAGATACGCCGCAGTGGTGGCACGTCCTTTCAGGTAGTCGTTCAGATACCCGAGTTGATCAAGGGCGATGCTGGCTGCCAGCGGGTGGATGCGGGACTTGAGCCCCATGCCGGTGGTGGCGTAACGGTAGAGCGGGTGGCCGGACGGCAGTTCGCTGCGACACCGCTTGTTGTACTGGCTGTGCAGCAGCACGCGGTGGTAGACCTCATCGTCGTCGGTCAGGACGAAGCCACCTTCCCCGGCCGAGAGCGGCTTGGGTCCGTTCATGCTGAAGGCGGCGGCACGTCCGAAGGTGCCGACCCGTTGGCCGTCGACGGTTGCGCCGTGGGCATGCGAACCGTCCTCCAGGAGGATCAGGCCGTGCTCATCCGTGATGCTTTTGAGCGTCTGCATCGCGGCCGGCTGTCCCCACATATGCGTGACGACCACGGCCTTGGTACTCGGGGTGATCCGTCGTACGACGTCCTGCGGATCGAGGTTGCCGGACTCGTCACAGTCGGCCAGAACGGGGACCGCCCCCAGGTGCAGCAGTGGCGTAACCGTGGCGAAGAACGTGTACGCGGGCACGATCACCTCATCTCCCGGCCCGAGCTCGCAGGCTGCGTACATCGAATGGAGCGCCGCCGTACCCGAACTGGTGAGGATGGCGTGTGCGGTGCCGTGGTAGTCGCACAGCTCGTTCTCCAGCAGTTCGATGACGCCCGAGCGGTTGTAGATCGAGATACCTTGCCCGAGCTGGCTCAGCACGGCCGCCGCGGTGGTTTCACCCGGCGGCCAGGTGAAGTGCGGTCCGGGCTGGATGATGGTCGGTGCACCACCGAGCAGCGCCAGGGGTGAGTTCATAGCATCTCCTTGGGGTTGATGTAGACATGGGTCTTGGCGGACTCGTAGCAAGCAGCGATAAAACTCATGTGCGCCAAGTTCTCTTTCGGGCCGCTGGTGTTCGGCCGCAAGCCCTCGATGACCCTGCAGAAGTAGTCGATCTGGCAGGTAGCCGCCGACGGCCATGCCTGCTCACGCGACAGTGATTCGATGACGTCGCCGCCATTGGTGATCCTCTGGATACGGCCGCGCTCCAGGTGCACCATGCCCTTGCTGCCGACCAAGCGGATTCGTTCGGTCTTCGGGCCGATGAAGCGCGACAGCAGCAGTGAGCCGTACAAGCCGCTGTCGTAGCCGAAGTGGATGAGTGCGGTGTCCTCGGCGTCGTATTCACGATCTGGCCGGGCACCCACCGAGACGTCAGCCAGCACACGATCCGGTAGACCGAAGTACCACAGGATCATGTCGATCAGGTGGTAGCCCATGTCGATGATGCAGCCGCCGCCGGCCTTGGCGGTCAGGCCGCGCCAACCCTCGGAGGGGTCGTCAATGAACAGCGTGTACTGCGCGTCCACGACGAATGGCGTGCCGATCTGGTCGGCAAGTTGCGTGAAGCTGGTGTAGATCGGATTGAAGCGGCGTTGCAGCGTGACCATGAGCTGAATGCCGGACTCCTCGCACTGCTTGGCGAGTTCCTGCGCTTCGCTCATGCTGGTGGCAAACGGCTTCTCTTTCAGCACATGAATGCGATGTTCGGCCGCAGTCTCGATAACCGTCCGGCCGATGTGGTGCGGCACGGTGACGATCACCATGTCGAGCTGTTCGGCCCTGAACATCTCCCGGAAGTCGGTGTAGCCGTTGACACGGAGCTGGTATTGATGCTCGCGGACGATCTCGGAGTTCTCATCGCAGATGGCCACCAGCTCGGCACCATCGGACGAACGGAGGCCCGGAATGTGGTCCTCCAAGGCCTGCTTGCCGAGACCGACCACACCGGCGCGCAGCTTCACCGGCCGCCGACCTTTCGTGAGGTTGCCAAGCTTGGCGAGTGGTATTGCCCTGGGCACGGGTAGCACCGTCATATCTCCGTTAGCCTTTTCACGATGACGAGGCCAGCCGAGTACGGATAGCTTCAATGATCGCCGTCACCCCCTCTATGAGTAGTCAACTTTTGTCGATCACAAGAAATCGTCCCGGTTCATGGGCGGTTCACCTGTGACTGTTTACGGCTGCCACGCCATGAAATGCCGAAAATTAATCAAAATCGGAAGGCGCGGCTAATCCATTTCTTTTCATAACCGCTTCCCCCCTGGCATCTGCGCACCGTAACCTGAATACAACAGGGAGTAGCGGAGACGTACCAGAGCGGAACCACCGCACCGTTGTCTCAGGATTGCGGCGTTCAGACCTCTGACCAGCGGAAACGCGTCCCGGACTGACGGAAGGGAGCGGAAGACATGGCATCACGGCGACAGCGGTTCGCTCAGCGCCGGAAAACCGTGGGTTTCAGCCAAGAGCGGTTGGCCGAACGGCTCGGCATCGACCGGTCGACAGTGACGCGCTGGGAGTCAGGCGAGACCGAGCCGTTGCCCTGGTTGCGTCCGAAGCTGGCGCGCGCCCTCCAGGTGTCCATCGAGCAGCTTGACGAGTTGCTCGCCGAGGCCGGAGAACCCGAAGCGGTTGCCGATGAGCGACTGAACCATGCCCTCGAACACCCCGGCAGTGTCGATCTGGTGGCCGTGGCTCGGCTGCGCGAGCGTGTGCAAGAGCTTGATGTGCGCTACGACAGGGCGCCGTCCACCTCCCTATTGGCTGATGCCGGGCAGTGCTTGGGGCAGGTCGGCTTCCTCAGAGCGCACGCCGCCACAGGCCGAGTACGCCGCGAACTGTTCGCGGTCGAGGCCGAAGCGGCAACGCTCATGGGTCAGCTTGTTTGGGACGCCTCACAGCGCCGCGATCACACCACGGCTCGCGCCTACCTCGGGCAAGCCGTGGAAGCCGCGCGGCAGATCCACGATCCGACAGCCGAAGGGCTGGCCTTGCTTCGGACGAGCTTCGTTGCCCTCTACGGCGAGAAAGACCCGCAGGCCGGATTGGTACTCGCCATGCAGACGGCTGAGACTGTAAAAGGCAACAGCTACGTCCTGGCGGGCCTCGCCATCTTGCACGCGGCGGAGGCGCGAGCCATGCTCGGGCAACGACAGGACTGCGAACAAGCCTTGGGACAGGCACAAATGCATTTCGAACAGATCGGCACCGCGGACGCGGCGGCTGACCTGTTCTCGCCGACCCAACATGGCCGGTTGGCGGGCTCCTGTTACCTATTCCTCAACGATGCCGGACGCGCTGAACAAATCCTTGAAGGTACTGAGCAAGCCCTCCGCGATCGGTCGAAGTCCCAAGCGATCGTGCTCGGCAATCTGGCCCTCGCCTGTATCCGTCAGAAGAAGCTCGACGAGGCCGCAGCCTGGCTGCACAGCGCTATAGAAGTGGTAGAGATGACCTGGGGTGGCGGTGGGCTCGGCATCGTCTTCGGAGCGGGCCGGGAACTGCGTCCCTGGCGACGGATGCCGGTCGTCCAGGACGTGTACGACCGTCTGCTCACCCTCATGGCAGCGGCGTAGGGAGCGAAGTTGACCAGTTCGGGCACCGACCAGGCCAAACAAGCGATCCGCGAGCGAGTATGGGCGCTGCTGGAGCACGAACGGGCCGCGCCGCCCGGTGTCCATGGCCGTATCCCCGCCTTCTTCGGAGCCGATGCCGCCGCCGACCGCCTGGCCGAGCTGCCCGTGTGGCAGGCCGCCCAGGTCATCAAGTCCGTACCGGACAAAGCACAGCTCCCGGTCCGGGTGCGGGCACTCGCTGAGGGCCGGTTGGTCTACATGGCCGTGCCAAAGCTAGCCGAGGAGCTGCCGTTCTACCTGCTCGATCCGGCGACGCTGATTGTGCCCCCGGCCGAAGCCGCGTCGAGCAAGGTGGCCGCGACCGTGGCACGCAAGATCGGCGTGGACGACATGCGGCCGGTCGATCTGATCGTGTGCGGCAGCGTCGCGGTCAACCGGCATGGCGTCCGACTGGGCAAGGGGGCCGGCTACTCCGACATCGAGGTAGCCCTGCTCCAGGAGGCGGGGTTGATCGGGCCGGAGACGACCATCGTGACGACGGTGCACTCTCTGCAGGTGGTTGACGCCGAACTGCCGGAGACCAGGCATGACTTCAGCGTCGACTTGATCGTGACGCCGGATGAGGTTATCGAGTGCGGGCCACCGCGCCGACCGCAGGGACTCTATTGGGACAGCCTGAGCCAAGAAAAGATCAATGCTATTCCAATTCTGGCCGCGATGAAAAATGGTCTGTAGGCATGCGATGAACCAAACGGTGTTTCGCCCCACCGGGAGCGTACCTTGGAGGCCCGACCAGACATATCAGGTAAGGGTGGAAGTCATGGACTTCACGAAATCCGATCTCATCTGGCGCAAAGCCTCCCTCAGTTCGGCGGAGGGACAGAACTGTGTCGAGGTCGCGACGCTTCCCAACGGAGGCCAGGTCGTACGAGACTCCAAGAACCCCGCCAGCCCCACCCTGAAATTCACCCCTGGTGAATGGAACACATTCATCAGTAGCGTCAAGGACGGCGAGTTCGACTAGCGAACACCCGCTACACAGGTGCAACTACGACGAGCCACCGAGCCAGGGCTTCTATCTCGGCGAGTATCCCGGCCGGTGGCTGGTCCAGTTCGAGGGCGTGCTGGTGGATGGTGATGCGAGCGTGCCGGACGCGGTGGGCTGCGTGCGGGGCGTTGCCCTTGGCGTAGATGAGGTGGCCTTCCGGGAGGTTGAGCGCGATGCAGTAGGCCAGCATCTGGTAGAGGTCGGCGTCCGGGAAGCCCGCGGGTTTCTCCGCCTTGTACTTGGCGTCGGCCACGGCGAGTGGGGGGCCATCGTCGGCGTGCCAGACGAAGTCGGGAACCATCCGGATCGCTTGACGTTCGTCCAGGTGATGGGTGGCCTGAAGTGCGCAGTGGCCGCCGCTGTCGGCGAGGGCCTCGCGGAGCGCGACGGTGACGAAGTCCTCGAAGACCCGGGCCATGTCGAAGAGGAAGCCGTTCACGGTGACATCGCCGGGCCGGTGCTCGACGGAGGCGCCCCGCAGTACGAGTTCGGCCAGCCGCAGCGCGTTCTGGTAGCGAGTGTTGAGCCGGGTGGGCCGCCAGCTGGGTAGTTCCTGGCCTCGTCCGAGCAGGGTGATGTCGGCCAGCCGGACGCGCAGGCGCAGCAGCCTGCCGCGTACGTCGTGGGGGATGCCGCCGGGTAGCCGGCAGAGCCGTTCGCAGGCGGCGCGGAGGAGCTGATTCTCTGCGATGTCGGAGGTGTACTCATCGTGAGCGATCTCCAGCGGGATGAGCCTGCCGTGATGCCTGCGGATCTGCTCCGCCTCGCGGATGCGGCCACGTACGACGAGGGAGGTCTCTTCAGTGCTGCGGTAACCCTGAAGTAATCCTTGACGCAGGGCCTTCTCCGCCTGCCGCTCGAAGAGACGGGCGAGCGCGGGCAGCAGCTCCGACTCCTCCCCCAGTCGCACCTCCTCGTTCCGCCACCCCTTGGCGCTGAGGCTGTAGCCGAGGAGGAACAGGAGCCTGGCGATGGGCACCTTGGGCACGATCCGCACAGTGACCGCCTCTCCGCCAGGTACGGCGACCGTGGCCACACCGACCTTGCCTCCGGCCTTCACCCGCCACCGTCCTGGACGGTACGGGTCGGGTGCCGCCTCGACGAGGCGAGCGGCCAGGAGCGCCCGGCCGGCGGCGTCATCGAGCGGGACCGAGAGCGCCGCTCCGTGCTCGGTGAGCTCGATGACCGTCATGACGGGTCGGGCTCGCCGGTCTCCGGGGAGGTCGCGATGGCAGCACGCAGCGACCGCAGCCCGTAGCGCTGCTCGACGTTCATACCTTCCCCATAGTGGTGCTCCTCCAGCAGCGGCAGGATCTTCGTCCGCCAGGTGCGTTCGAGCCCGCCCTCGCGGTAGACACCCTTCTTCATCAGATAGGAGGGACCCACCCGGAAGTCCGGGTCGGCGATGCGGGAGTTGAGCGCGTCAAGGAGGTCGGCGGGCTCAGCGTCCCGTTCCTCGCGTTCCAACCAGCGACGGAGCAGCCCGCTGGTCGGCTCGGTCCGGGGTGAGAGCTCGACGAAGGCGAAGCGGCGGCGCATGGCGGCGTCCACGAGCGCGATGGAGCGGTCGGCGGTGTTCATGGTGCCGATGACGAACAGGTTCGACGGCAGCGGGAAGTCATCACCCGAGTAGGTGAGCCGTACCGACCTGTCGCGGTATTCCAGCAGGAAGTACAGTTCGCCGAAGACCTTGGCCAGGTTGGCCCGGTTGATCTCGTCGATGAGGAGAAAGTACGGGATGCGCCGATTGCCCTCGCGGGAGGCGAGGTCGGCGAGGTCGCGGAGCGGGCCCGCGGTGAGCCGGAAGGCGACCTCCCGGGTCTCCGGATCCTCCTGGGGCCGGAAGCCCTCGAAGAAATCCTCATAGGCATACGAAGGGTGAAACTGCACCAGCTTGACCTGCTCGGGTCCGCCACCGAAGAACTCGGCCAGCTTGAGCGCCAGGTAGGTCTTGCCGGTGCCGGGCGGCCCATAAAAGATCAGCTGCCGCTCGTCCGACAGCAGATCGCGTATCTCGCGCAACCACTCCACGTCATGCGCCAGAAGCTTGTTCGCGAGCTCTTCGGTCGGTTCGGGCAACTCCACCTCCCGGCGGGCGGCGAGTGCGGCGCTCTCCATACTCAGATTGCCCTCGACGTCCCGTACCTCCTCGGCCAACTCCTCGTCGCTCCGCCCGAGCCCGGCTACCAGGGCCTGAACGAAGGTGAGCTCAACGACATCGCGCTGGATGGAGAGCTTCTGCTGAAGCTCCTCGGGCAACTCGTCATACGGGTATCCGATGCTCTGCCACTCCACCGGACGCCGCAGGTTCGACCGTCCCCCCTCGGAGACGACCCGCTCGACCTTGCCTGTAATCTCCCCGACGTACAGCCGGCTGTTGGAGATCGTGCAGACGGTGTCTCCCCGCTTCATCCGTGACAGGAAGTCATAGAGCTCATCGATCAGCTGAATCTTCTGGTTGTACGTAACGATGGATTCGTAGTCCTCCTCCACAAAACCGCGCAGCTCATTCTTGCTGATGCCCTGCTCGACGCCCTCACGCAGACGTCCGGCCGCGACACTCACAAACTCCCTGGGTAGCCACAGATCCCGGACAAGGTCGGCCCCGGCCACGTTGGAACCGCGAACCAGCCAGGTGCGCCTGCGGCCCCACTCCATCTGCGGCAGAAAATCCCGCAGGGGATGCCCATCGGCGCTCTTCCACTCCTCCCATCCATTGGCACTTCTTCCGACCAGGATCTCGGCAGCGGCCGACGGTGAGTTGCAAGGGATGTCCCGGCTCGTCTCCAGATAGCCCGGCCAGGTCGTGGACTCCACGATCGAGCCCTCATCGATCAGCCGTTGGCGGAACCTGTGCGAGGACGACATCTGCACGGGGAACGACGGTACGAAGTTCGGCCGGACGGGTGATCCGGCGCACACCAGGAACATCTGGCTGCCGTTGGTCCCCACCTCGTCCAGTAGCCGCCCGCGCGCCATGAATTCACTGTGAGGCAGACGAATTTGAAACTCGGAGGACGCGTCGGGCATCAGACTCCCTCGTGTTGGGACTGGGGGGCGGGGGCAGCGGGATGGCGGTGGCCGTGGCCTGGGGGTGGGGGTGAGGGTGGAGGTGTAGTTCTCGCCGTCGATGAGGGGAACGGTGAGGCTTACGCCGGATGCAGCCATACGGTCGTATTCGGCGAGGACGAGATCTTTGGTGCGGTACGTGCCGTACTTGGCGATCTCGTTGTTCTTGAGGCCGCCGTTCTCGGTCTGGAAGGTCTCCAGAATGTAGTCCACATCGGGACCGCTGATCCCGTAATGGTGGAAGAAGTAGGCGTCCAGCTCGGCGCGGATCTGGGCGCGACGGTCCTCGTCCCATCGGAAGGTAGCACCAAGGGCTCTCCCTACCTCTTTGGACTCGTCAGCACCGGCAAGCCCGAAGATTCCGAGTGAGTACCATCGGTTCCATCAAGGAATGATTCGCCTCGGCCGACGACGAGATCAGGCTGGACCGTTTCAGGTCCGCCGTCACCACGTCTGGTACCGGCACATCACCGGGGAGGACCGTCCCTCCCGCCACAGTTCGTCGAACCGCGGGCTGCCACGACGCAGTGAGGAAGCGGGGAACCCGTCGAGAAAGCCCCACGTCTCAACAGTTGTGATCAACCAAGCGATGGCAACAGTACTGGTGATCGGATCGCTGCTGGGCGGAACCGGCGTGGCCCGCGCGGGCACCGCCGAGATCCCCAAGGGGTTCCTGCTGACCGAGCCCGCAGCGACCGCGGGACCGATCGTGGAGGGCGAGGAGTGGTGGAAGATCAGCAACAGT
>NZ_JBEXUE010000186.1:0-17805 GCF_040614275.1 Streptosporangium sp. NPDC006013 | reverse complement strand
CTTGCCCGCGCGGACCACGTCGTGCAGGGCCTCCATGGTCTCCTCGATCGGGGTTTCCGGGTCCCAGCGGTGGATCTTGGAGCATCGCCCGCAGCGCGACGACGGTCTTGCCCGCCCCGACCTCGCCCTGGAGCAGCCGGTGCATGGGGTGGGCCATGGCCAGATCGGCCGCGACCTCCTCGCCCACCTCACGCTGCCCCTCGGTCAGCTCGAACGGCAGCCGCTTGTCGAAGTCGGCGAGCAGCCCGTCGGAGATCGCGGGCCTGGGGGTGGCGGGCCAGGAGGCCGCGGCCATCCGGCGCTGCAGCAGCACCGCCTGGAGCAGGAACGCCTCGTCGAACCTGAGCCGCTTGCGCGCCCTGGCCACGTCGGCGTGGTCGCGTGGCCGGTGAACGGTCAGCAGCGCGTCCGACAGACCGGGGAGCCGGTGCCGGGCGCGCAACTCCTCGGGAAGCGGGTCGTCGAGCTCGCCCATCGTGTCGAGGACGACGCCCAGCGCCCTGCGGATGGCCCAGGGCGTCACGTCCTTGCCCGCCGGGTAGATCGGCACGAGCGCGGCGGCGAACTCCTCGGCCCCCGTCTCGTTCTCCTCGATCATCTCGAACTCGGGGTGGGAGAGCTGCCACTTGCGCTTCTCGCCCTGGCCGAAGGCGCCGACCTTCCCGGCGAACATGCCGCGCCTGCCCGGCCGCAGCCGCGTCTCCGCGATGTGGGACGCCTTCCCGAAGAACGACAGGTAGATCTTGCTACGGCGGGCGTCGACGACCTCGACCTCCAGCCAGGTGCCGCCCTTGTTCCGCATCGGCCTGCGCATCGCCCTGGTGACCTCGCCCACCACCGTGACGTGCTCGTCGACCCGCAGGTCGTCGAGGTCGGTCAGCTCACCCCGCTCGGCGTAGCGCCGCGGGTAGTGCCGCAGCAGGTCGCCGACGGTGCGCAGGTCGAGAACGCTCTCCAGCAACCTGGCGGTTTTGGGGTCCAGTGCCTTCGCCAGCGGCTCGTCGAAGCTCGTCACCACAGCTTTCTACCGTGTGCGGGAGACAGAAACCGCCCGGCCCACGGAACGGTTCACCCGCGTCGCCCGCGAACGTCACCGGCAGGCGCGCCTGACGCCGGGCCTCGCGACGCCCTCATCGGACACCGGCCTCATTCGACGCCGATGAGCAGTGGGTAGCCGCCCTGGCCGCCCTCGTACAGAACCACCTCGATGTCCGGCCTGGTCTCGGCCAGATGGTCCAGCACCGCGCGCGCGAGCCCCTCGGGGGCGTTGACGCCCTCCAGAACGGTCACCAACTCGCTGCTGGAGGACACCATGCGGCCCACGACCTCCAGGGCGGTGGCCTCGAGATCCCCGCCGATCAGCGCGGCGTCCCCGTCGACCACTCCCAGGACGTCACCGGGCCCGGCCAGGCCCGCGCTCGTCATGACCTCGCGGTCGGCCACCCAGACGTGCCCGTGGCGGGTGTGCGCGGCGGCCTCGGTCATGGCCACCACGTCGTCGTCGAAGCGGCGCAGCGGATCGTGCACGGCCAGCGCCGACAGGCCCTGCACCGAGGCCCTGGTCGGGAGTACGCCGACCACCAGGCCCTCCTCCCTGGCCATCTCCGCGGCGGCGGCGGCGACCTCACGCGTCCCGCTGTCGTTGGGCAGGACCACGACCTCCGAGCCGGCCTCGCGAATGGCGGCGAGCACCGCCGCCAGCGGCGGGCTGGAGCCCGGCTCGCGGCGGACGACCACGGCCCCCGACTCCTCGAACAGCGCGGCCAGCGCGGGTCCCGCCGCCACGGCCACCACTCCCCTGCCCCGCGCGGCCGGGTGGGTCCTGCCCGAGCCGACCAGATACGTCACCCTGATCCGGTGGGGCCGCCCCAGCCGGACCGCCGCCTCGATCGCCGCGCCCGCGTCGTCCACGTGGACGTGCACGTTCCACAGGTCGTCCCCACCCACGATCACCAGCGACTCGCCGAGCGCGTCGAGTTCCGCGCGGAGCGCCGCGACCTGTGCCGCCCCGGCCTCCAGGAGATACATGACCTCGTAGCCGGGCCCGTCCGCACTCTCCTCCGCGACCTCCGCGCCGATCCGGTGGGCCGGGGCGGGGATGTCCACCCGCTCGGTGTAGGAGTCGGCGACGATCGCGGCGAGGCTCTCCAGGATGATCGTCCACCCCGCGCCGCCCGCGTCGACCACCCCGTTGCGGGCCAGCACGCCGAGTTGCCCGGGGGTACGGCGGAGCGCGGAGCGCGCCTCCTCGGCCGCCCTTCTCGCGATCGAGACGAGATCTCCCCGGCCGTCGCGCACCGCCGCGGCCACCGCGGTCAGGACACTCAGGATCGTGCCCTCGACCGGCCTGGCCACCGCGGCACGGGCCAGCTCGGCGGCTCTGACCAGGCCACGGCAGAGGTCCGTGCCGCGCCCCTCGGTCTCCCTGAACACCTCGGCGAGGCCGCGCAGCGCCTGGCTGACGATCACCCCGGAGTTGCCCCGCGCGCCGAGCAGCGCTCCCTGCGCGAGCGCCTGCCAGGTGGCCGCCGTCCCCGCGTCCGCGGGCAGCCCGTCGAGCGCCTCGGCCGCGGAGAGCATGGTCAGGTGCAGGTTGGTGCCGGTGTCGCCGTCGGGCACCGGGAAGACGTTGAGCGCGTCGATCTCCTCGCGCGCCTTCCCCAGCGTCTCCGCGGCCAGCCGCGACCACCTCCGCACCGAGGGCGGGTCGAGAACCTGCAGCATTCCTGCCCTCCTGCTCCTGCTCGCGCCCGCCGGGCGCCCTCACCGATCTCCCGGGCAGGTCCCGGCGCCGCGACCGGCATGCCGTCACCGGCGGCTCCCCGTCCGCACAGCCCGGCCGGCCCCGATCTCACCGGCTGATCGTCGCCCGCCGGACGCGACCCGCCATGGCGCGTCCCGGGATGCGCTACGGTTGCCTCCGGAGATTATCCCCGTTCGACCGTTCACGGCGGCTCACGTTCGCCTGTAGGGCCGAACATCGGGTATCCTCGTGTGGCCAGCCGGTCGTCCCGGCATGCCCGATGACCGCCCGCCAGTGCGGCGGATCGAGCCTCTCGACTGATCTAAGGAGCGAACCGTGGCTTCCGTCTGCGACGTTTGCGCTAAGAAGCCGACCTTCGGCAACAACGTCTCCCACTCGCACCGCCGCACCCGCCGCCGCTGGAACCCGAACATCCAGCCCGTGCGCGCAGTGGTGAACGGCACGCCGAAGCGGCTGAACGTTTGCACCTCCTGCATCAAGGCCGGCAAGGTCACCCGCTAGTCGGACTTCCGCGAAGCCCGCCGTCCCCTCGACGGGGCGGCGGGCTTCGCCGTTCCCAACGGGTTCCGAGCCGTCCTTGGCGGGCTCCGCCAAGGACGGCTCGGAGCGGGTCCTCCGTGCTCAGCGGGAGCGCAGGCGCCAGGCGTGGTCCACCGGGCCGATGCCGGCCCCCAGCGGGAAGCCGTGCTCGATCGCGCCGGTGACGTACACCTTCGCCTTCTCCACGGCGGCGGGGACGTCCTCGCCGAGGGCCAGGTGGGAGGCTATCGCGGAGGCCAGGGTGCAGCCCGTGCCGTGGGTGTGCCGGTTGTCGTGGCGCTCCGCGGTGAAGCGGAACTCCCGGGTGCCGTCGGTCAGCAGATCGACAGGAGCCCCGGGAAGGTGGCCGCCCTTGATGAGCGCCCACTCGGGCCCGAGCGCCAGGACCGCGTCGGCGGCCCGGCGCAGGTCGGCTTCGTCGGTGACCTTCACTCCGGTGAGCTGGAGAACCTCCCACAGGTTGGGGGTGACCACCGTGGCCGTGCGCAGCAGGCTCGACTTGACCGTCTCCACCGCCTCGGGGGCGAGGAGCGTGTCACCGTGCTTGGAGACTCCCACCGGATCGACCACGACGGGCACATCCAGCCCTGCCAGCACCTCGGCGACCGTCTCCACCAGTACGGGCGAGGCGAGCATGCCGGTCTTGACCGCCTGGGCACCGATGTCACCGAGCACCGAGTCGAGCTGGGCACGGACCGCCTCCGGGGGAAGCTCCCAGTAGCCCTGCACGCCCACCGAGTTCTGGGCGGTCACCGCGGCGATCACGCTCATGCCGTGGACGCCGAGGGCCAGCATGGTCTTCAGGTCGGCCTGGATGCCCGCACCGCCTCCGGAGTCGGAGCCGGCGACGGTCAGCACGCGAGGGGGAGCCAGAACGGTCATGCCCCCATCCAACCAGCCCCGCGCCGACCGGCTGAGCGCCCCCTGCCCACTCCCCGCCACTCCTCGGCCGCGCAGAGCCGCGACGGCACCGGCTCGGGCGCGAGACCCGACCGGACCAGCGACCGGATCACGGGCCGGAACCACAGGCCGGAACCACGGGCCGAAATCACAGGCCGGATCGGGCGATCGGGGCCGGGCCGGCGGCTGGACCACAGACCGGGTCACAGACCGGAACCACAGGCCGGAACCACCGGCCGAAATCACAGGCCGGATCGGGCGATCAGGGCCGGGCCGGCGGCTGGACCACAGACCGGGTCACAGACCGGAAGCACCGGCCGGATCGGGCGACGGCACCGGCTCGGTCCGGGACGCCGGGTCAGACGACGGCGCACTCTCCCCTGTCGCTCTGACAGGTCTCCGGAATCTCCGCGTCACCGCTCGCGGTGAAGACGACGACGAGCTCCTCGCCTGCCTGCAGACCCTCCGGCGAGTCGATCACCAGGCTGTCGTCGAGTTGCTCCCAGTCGGCTCCGCTCACCGAGGAGACCGTCCCGTTGACCGGCACGCTCACCTTCAGGTTCTCGACGCTCTCGTCCGCGGCGACCACGAGCTTGACCGTGTACGACTGTGCCCTGCTCCGCACGAGGGCGGCGCCTACCATGATCATGGCGCCCCCCGCGGCGGGCACGGGCGCCTCGAAGGTGTCGGTGGGCACGGGGGCGGGCGCCGTGGTGCTCGGGGACTGCTCGGGGGCGGGTGTTCGGTGGTTACCGACGATGAGGGGCTCGGAGGTGGGCGTGGGCTCCGGCTCGTCGGTGGGCGACGGCTCGTCGGAGGCCCGGGGCTCGCGGGTGGCCTTTCTCGTCGCGGTGGGCTTGGGGGTGGAGGTGACCCCGCCTCCCGCGCGGGTGGAGGTGGGAGTCGGGGTGGGCGTGGCCTCCGCCGTCTCGTCACCCGTCTCCTCGGGCTCGTCGGCCGGTACGGGTTCCTCGGTGAGCTCGGTCCCACCGACGGGGTCGGGCCGCGGTTCCGGCTGGTTCGACGCCGCCGTGGCACAACCGGCGGGCGGGCAGTCGGCGGCGGAACCCTCGGAGCCGGCCAGCGCCCGGATCCCGAACACGGTCCCGCCGAGCACCACCGCCACCGCGGCGACGATCAGCAAGGTCGTCTTGATCCGTCCGCCGGACCTCTCCTCGTCCTCGGGCCACGTGACGGACGGCTCGGACTCCGACGTCCATCCCGAACCCAGGAAACCCGTCTGGGTCTCGGTGATCATCGACTCCTCGGGACGGAGCCGGCGCCCGATCGGCTCGTCCCCGTGACCGGGTGCCGGAGCGGGCTCCGGCCGGCGTTTCCCCCGGTCCGGGGAAGCCGCTTCCCCGTTTCCACCATGGCGGCCCATATCGCCCCTTTCTCGGAGGGAATCTCGACCGCCCAACTTCATACCAGTTCAATAACCGTTTGTCGCAATTTCCGCAGATGTAACAACGAGTGGTAAAGGTCACTCCCGGAAGTGGTCCCAGCCTCCACGGTCCAGCAGCAGGCCTTTGACCTGCACTCCCTCACCCTCGATGACATGACCCACCACGTTCCAGCCCTCCGGGAGCCGTACCCGGTCCGGGAAGGTCGCGGCGAGGGCGTGGTCGTCGCCGCCGGAGAGCACCCACTCCAGCGGGTCCGTGCCGAGCAGCCGGGCGGCCTCCCGCATCACCGGCGGGACGTCGAACGCCTCCGGGTCGAGCACGAGCGCGGTTCCGGCCGCGGCCGCCACGTGGCCGAGATCCTGGAGCAGGCCGTCGCTCACGTCGAGCATGGCGGTGGCACCCAGCGCGGCGGCCTCGGGGCCGCGCGGGTAGGGAGGGCACGGACGGCGGTGGGCGTCGATCAGCTCCACCGGCCCGGCCAGCCCCGCACGGAGCAGCGCGAGGCCCGCGGCGGCGTACCCGAGGCGGCCCGCGACCGCGACCACGTCACCGGGCCGGGCCCCCGATCTGGTGACCGGCGCCCGGCCGCCCAGGTCGCCGAGGGCGGTGACGGCGATCACGACGAGATCGCAGCGGGTGATGTCGCCGCCCACCACGCTGGCGCCGACGAGGTCGCACTCGTCGCGGAAGCCGTCCGTGAGATCGTCCAGCCAGCCGGTGGCGGCGTCGGCGGGCAGCCCGAGGCCGACCACGAGGCCGGTGGGGTCGGCTCCCATCGCCACGACGTCCGAGAGATTCTGCGCCGCGGCCTTGCGCCCGATGTCGTAGCCGCTGGACCAATCACGGCGGAAGTGCCTACCCTCAAGTAACAGGTCAGTCGTCACGACGACCCGCCCATCGGGAGCGCTCACCACCGCGGCGTCGTCCCCGGGACCGAGCAATACGGTCCCTCCCTGTGGCAAGCGTCCGGCAATACGTGCAACAACCCCGAATTCGCCGAGATCTCCGACTGTGATGACACACCTCCCGTTCATCACAGGGTACGGTGGCCCTTCGGCACTGATCCAATCGCCCCGGAGGTCGTTGTGGTGCAGGCCTACATCCTTATTCAGACCGAGGTCGGCAAGGCCGCGAACGTGGCTTCGGAGATCTCCGGCATCTCTGGTGTCACCCAGGCCGAGGACGTCACCGGGCCCTACGACGTGATAGTGCGGGCGGAGGCCCGCAACGTCGATGAGCTGGGAAAGCTCGTGGTGGCGCAGATTCAGGGTGTGGAGGGGATCACGCGTACACTGACGTGTCCCATCGTCCACATCTGAGTCCGTATCTGACCGTCGGGAACGTGACATGCCATTGCGGTTCATCCGCCTGGCGGGGTGCGCCTGCGCCCTGCTGATCCTGGCGGGATGCGGTGGCGCCGTCCGGGTCGAGCCGCCCGTCCCCGAGGGGCCCGTCGCCGCCGCGTGCCAGGCGCTCGCCGAGCGGCTCCCGCGGAGGCTCGACGGCGCGGACCGGGTCGAGTCCACCCCCGCCTCCCCCTACGTCGCCGTGTGGGGGCAGGGCCGCATCGCCCTGCGCTGCGGAGTGCCGCGGCCGGTGACCATGTCGCCCACCGACCAGGTTCCCGAGATCAACGAAGTGGCGTGGTACGCCGACCCGGCCCGACCGACGCTGTTCACGTCGATCGGCAGGGCGGCCTACGTCGAGGTGACGGTCGCGCGGGAGCACATCCCGCAGAGCGTGCTGGCCGATCTCGCGGCACCGATCAAGGCAGCGCTACCGCAGACCGGGTGAGCGACGCAGCGCGAGCTGGATCAGCCGGTCGACCAGCTCCGGGTAGGGCACCCCGGTGGCGGCCCAGAGCTGCGGCGCGACCGACATCGCGGTGAAGCCGGGCATGGTGTTGATCTCGTTGACGATCAGTCGCCCGTCGGTGGTGTAGAAGAAGTCGACCCGCGACAGGCCCTCACAGCCCAGCGCCTCGAAGGCGCGCACGGCCATCGCCCGCAGCTGCTCGGCCGTCTCCTCGGGGATGTCCGCGGGCACCGACAGGGACATGTCATCCCCGATGTACTTGGCCTCGAAGTCGAAGAACTCATGGTCTCCGTGGACCAGTACCTCACCGGGCATGCTGGCGCGGGGCGCCTCGTCGCCCGGCGACTCCAGCACGGCGCACTCGATCTCGCGGCCGATGATCGCGGCCTCGACCAGCACCTTGGGGTCGTGCTCGCGGGCGAACTCGATGGCCCGCTCGAGCTCCTCCAGGTCGGCGGCCTTGGAGATGCCCTGGCTGGACCCGGCGCGGGCGGGCTTGACGAAGACCGGCCAGCCGAGCTCCTGGACCTCCTTGAGCACCCGGCCGCGGTCGGTCCGCCAGTCGCGGTCGCGGATCGCGACATACGGCCCGACGGGCAGGCCCGAGGCGGCGAGGACCATCTTCATGTACACCTTGTCCATGCCGACGGAGCTGGCCAGCACCCCGGAGCCGACATAGCGGACCCCGGCCATCTCCAGCAGCCCCTGGATGGTGCCGTCCTCGGCGAAGGGGCCGTGCATCACAGGGAAGACGACGTCGACGTGGCCGAGCTCGACGGGAATGCTGCCGGGGTCGTACGCCACCAGCGAGCCACTACCGGATGTCAGCGCCAGCGTCGCGCTCGCCGCGTCGACGGCGGGCAACTCGCCGCTCTCGATCCCGTACTGCTGCTCCCCGGAGGCGAGCACCCACCGGCCGTCCTGGGCGATCCCGATCGGGACCACCTCGTACTTGGACCTGTCGATGACCTCCAGCACGCTTCCCGCTCCGAGAATGGAGACGGCGTGCTCGGAATTGCGACCGCCGAAGACGACGGCGACCCTCGGTAGAGGTTCGTGCTGCTCACTCATGATGCCCGAATCTACCCCCTGTTAGGGGGCAATCCGGCTGTTAGACGCGCCTATCTACTCGATGCGGGTAGTGAGTCGAGTGCCTTGGTCACATCCATGATGAGATCTTCCGCGTCCTCAAGCCCGATGGAGAACCGGACGGCCGCCTCATCGATCCCCGCCGCCTCGCCGAGCCGCCGATGGGTGGTCGAGGCCACGTGCGCGGCCTTGGTGTGGATTCCTCCGGCGGAGGGGGCGATCGAGGCGAGCCTGAGGGCGTCGGCCAGGGCCACGCCGGCGTCGTAGCCGCCGCGCGGAGTGATCGTCACACAGGCGCCGTACCTGGTGCCCTCGGGCCCCGAGTCGAACAGGTGCCTGGCGAGCTGGTGTCCGGGGTGTCCCGGCAGCCCCGGGTAGTCGACCCGGCGCACGGCGGGGTGCTTGGCCACGGCCGCGGCGAAGACCATCGCGGTGGAGCACATCCTGCGGACCCGCAGCGGCAGGGTCGCGAGCCCCCGGCGGAGCAGGAAGGCGTCGTCGGGGGAGAGCGTGCCCCCGGTGTCGATCCTGACCTCGCGCAGCTGGGCGATCAGGTCGGGACGGCCCACCGCGACACCCCCGGCACAGTCGTCATGGCCGCCGAGATACGTGGTCGCGGAGTGGATCACCAGGTCGGCGCCGTGTTCCAGGGGACGGCACACGATCGGGGTGGCGAAGGTGGAGTCGACCACCAGCAGCGCCCCCGCGGCGCGGGCGATCCGGTAGAGGCCACGGATGTCGGAGACCGCCATGGTCGGGTTGGAGAGCGTCTCCGCATAGATGATCTTCGTGTTGGGCCTGATCGCCGCCTGCACCCTGGTCAGGTCGTCGTAGCCGACGAAGTCCACGCCGACCCCGAACCTGGACAGCACGTTGGTGATCAGCGAGTGGGTCCCGCCGTACAGCGGGGTGGGCGCCACGAGGTGCGCGCCCGCGCGCAGGAACGTCATCAGGACGGCGTTGACGGCGGCCATCCCCGAGGCGAACGCCTGCCCGGCCACGTCCTCGGGCGCCGCGGCCCCCTCCAAAGAGGCCACCGCCGAGGCGAACGCGGCGGTGGTGGGGTTGTCGATCCGGCCGTAGGCGTGGCCGGAACCCTTCACCTCCAGCACCTCGGCGTACTCGGCGGAGTCGCCGAAACCCCAGGCGGAGCTGCGCCACACGGGAAGGCCGAGGGGTCTATGCGGGGGCGGCTCGGGAGCCGGCAAGTGCACCGACCGGGTGTTCTCCCCCCTGCGCCTGCGCATCCGTCTGTTCATGGGCCACACCGTGTCTTCACAGGCCGTACCGTTCCGGCTTGGGAGTCCGCGACATCAGGAGCACCGCGGCCTCGCTGGGAGGCATTGCGTCATGGACGACGGCCACCACCACTTCGGTGATCGGCATCTCCACGTCGTGCTTTCTGGCCAGTTCGAGCACCGACTCGCAGGATTTGACCCCCTCGGCGGTCTGTTTCGTGGCGGCGATGACCTCGGCCAGGGTCATGCCCCGCCCCAGATTCTCCCCGAAAGTACGGTTCCGCGACAATGGGGAGGTACAGGTCGCCACCAGATCGCCCATGCCCGCCAGCCCCGCGAAGGTGTGCGGGTCCGCGCCGAGTACCGTGCCCAGCCTGGAGATCTCGGCCAGCCCGCGCGTCATCAGCATCGCCCCGACGTTGTCGCCCAGCCCCATCCCCGCCGAGATGCCGACCGCGAGGGCGATCACGTTCTTGACGGCCCCGCCGAGTTCGACCCCCACGACGTCGGGGTTGGTGTAGGGGCGGAACCAGGGCGGCAGGTAGCAGGCCTCCTGGAGGCGCTCCATCGCCCGCTCGTCGGTGCAGGCGACCACGGTGGCGGCGGGCTGGCCCCGGACGATCTCCCCGGCCAGGTTGGGCCCCGACACCACCGCGACCCGCTCCTGGGGCACCCCGGCGACCTCGCAGATCACCTCGCTCATCCGCTTGGTGGTGCCCAGTTCGATGCCCTTCATCAGGCTGACCAGCACCGCCTCAGGCGGCAGGTCCGGCTTCCAGCGGGTCAGGTTCTCCCTCAGGGTCTGGGAGGGCACCGCGAGCACCACGAAGTCGGCGCCGTCGAGAGCCTCGGCCGGGTCGGTCGTGGCGCGCAGCGTCTCGGGCAGCGCCGCGCCCGGCAGGTAGACGGGGTTCTCGTGCCGCCGGTCGATCGCCTCGACGACCTCCGCACTGCGGCCCCACAGGATCGTCCGGGTGCCCGCCCCCGCGAGGATCATGCTGAAGGTCGTTCCCCACGAACCCGTGCCGAATACAGCCGCCTTGGTCATCGGTTCTCCTTGGGCGTGGAAACCTCCGCCTCCGGGCGGGGGAGAAAACGCGGCGCGATGCCGTACGGTTCGGTACCGTGTCCGGCGGTGGCGATAACCGGGCCACTACGAGCGTGACCGGCTAGGTCCTCACCGCCGGGCTGGCGGAGAGGTGAAACGCCTGTGGAGCTGGTGTAGGACCTCAAGGGATTTCTCCTGGCGGGCGACCGGCGGTGAATCAGGAACTCTCACGGGCGACCGTGGGAATCCCCTCCCTTCGAGGAGGGGAGGATGTCAACACCGTACGCCGAAGTCAGTTGTCGGAAGGTCGCTTGAACGGCGCCTTGGGCGCCTTCTCCCCGCGGAGTTCGGCCAGCTGGGCCGTGATCGCAGACATGATGTCGGCGGTCGCGGAGCGCAGCACGTCGGCCTGGAGCGGCTGTCCCTGGTACTTCGACAGGTCGACCGGTGGCCCGGTCAGCACGCGGAAGGTCTTGCGCGGCAGCAGGCGGGGTCTTCTGGCACCGTACGGCAGGATCTCCTGGGCCCCCCAGTGCGCGACGGGGATCACCGTCGCGCCGGTCTCCAGAGCCAGCCTGGCCGCGCCGGTCTTGCCCTCCATCGGCCAGAGGTCCGGGTCGCGGGTGCAGGTGCCCTCCGGATAGAACATCACGCACGCCCCGGCGGCGAACCGGCGCCGTGACTCCTCCAGCGAGCGCCCCGCGTCAGAGCTCCCCCGGTAGACGGGAATGACCTGGAGCGCCCTCAGCAGAGGACCGAGCAGCGGCACCGAGAAGAGACCCGATTTGGCCAGGATCACCGGCCAG
The DNA here is from genome assembly GCF_040614275.1 of Streptosporangium sp. NPDC006013. NCBI lineage: Bacteria > Bacillati > Actinomycetota > Actinomycetes > Streptosporangiales > Streptosporangiaceae > Streptosporangium > Streptosporangium sp. NPDC006013. The sequence goes on along the minus strand of NZ_JBEXUE010000186.1, from coordinate 6,199 downwards.
CGGCCGTTGTTGTAGAGGAAGTGCGAGATGAGGATCGGATCCAGCCACGACAGGTGGTTGGTCGCCACGATGATCCCGCCCGTCCTGGGCAACCGGTCGCTGCGACGCCAGTCCTTCCTGACCAGGAGCCATGAGATCGGCTTGACGATCGCGACGGCGAAGGCGACCCAGAATCGCGAGGGCCAGCCGGGGCGTCTCATGGGCTCCTCCGTATGAGCGGTTTGCGCACTAAGTCTCCCGGTTGGCTCCCCGGGATGTCGAGGCGGGATGCTTAACGCTATGGCTGCTCAGGAAAGTTCCGCCTGGACCCTTGTCGTCCCGGTCAAAACGCTGGTCGCCGCCAAGACCCGCCTGTCCGCGGCGGCGGGCCCGCACCGGGCCGCGCTGGCCGTGGCGATCGCCTGTGACACCGTCGAGGCGGCGCTGAGGTGCGCGCTCGTCACGCGGGTGGTCGTGGTGACGGGTGACCCCGTGGCCGCCGAGGCGCTCGGCGGGGTCGGCGCGCACGTGGTCGGCGACCCGGAGGCGGGGCTGAACGCCGCCCTGCGGCACGGTGCCCTGGAAGCGGTACGGCTGGCGCCCGGCGACGCCGTCGGCGCCCTCCAGGCCGACCTCCCCGCCCTCCGCCCCGCGGAACTGGCCCGCGTGCTGACCGCCGCCGCGGAGTTCGACCAGATGTTCCTGCCCGACGCCTCCGAGATCGGCACGACCTTCTACGGCGTACGGCCCGGCGTGCCGTTCACGCCGGGGTTCGGCGGCGAGTCGCGGGACCGGCACCTGCGGCGCGGCGCCAAGGAGCTCTGCGTGGCGGGGGTGGAGTCGGTCCGCCATGACGTGGACACCCCGGACGATCTCCGTCGGGCGCTGGTCCTGGGCGTCGGCCCCCGCACGCTGGCCATGGCGGAAAGGATCGCGGTGTCCGGCGGGTCTTCGCAGCCGGAGGAACGCGACAGGGACCGATAGCCCCGATTCGGGCGGGATTCCCGTCCGGAGGCTACCCTGGGCGTGTGCAGGCGACGGTGCGGAGCTTCGAGGAGGCGACCCGGTCGGGGTCGGTCTTCCTGGACGACGGGACCGAGATCCCGTTCGGCGCGGCGGCGTTCGACGCGGGGCCGCTCCGGCTGCTCAGGGCGGGTCAGCGGGTCAACATCGTCATGAACGGCGACGACGTCTCCTACATCACCCTCTCGACCTTCCCCGTACCCGGCCGGTGAGGCGGCCGGGAAACCGGCTTCCCCGACGGACCTGAGCCGAAATCATCTCCGCGGCGCCCGCCGGCGAATCCGGTGAACGTGGCCGAACACCGCACGGGGCACTTTCGGCGGCCCCGGCCGGGGATCTGGATCCGGTCGGCGCCGGCCGGGAAGCCGGACGCCCGGGCTCCCGCTTCGGGAGTCCGGGCGCCTAGGCCGAAGCCTATTTCTTCTTCGCTGCCTTCTTGCCGCCGTTGTTGACGAGTTCCTTGAAGTCGGAACCGGGCCGGAATTTCGGCCCCCAACTCTCGGCGACGTGGATCTCGGCACCCGTCGAGGGGTTACGGGCGGTGCGGGCCGGCTTGTGCACCATCTCAAAGGCACCGAACCCCGTGATCGAGACCTTGTCACCACTCGCGACAGTGGCCTGGATCGTGTCGAGCACCGCGTTCACGGCTTCGGTGGCCGTCTTCTTGTCGCCCACCCGATCCGCGATGGCGTCGACGAGTTCCTTTTTGTTCATAAGGTTGCTCCCCCTGCTTACCGATGTCCGGGAGTGGGTCACGGGGCAGAAAACCCGTCTCACCCGATTTGTCACGGCGAGGGGTCTCATCACAGATCTCATCAACGATCACGATGAGAAACCCCCTGCTCGCTTGAAATTAGGGGACGGAGCCGTATGACTCAATCACCTTCCGCAATGTTTCCAGTGCTCGGCGTATCTGAAACCAAGACATCAATACTGAGAAGGAACAAATCAAGACGCCCTGTGGCGTGATCGAGGTCGCGCTTGGCCATATCGCAGATGGCCAGCAGACGCCTGGTGAGACGTTTTCTCTCCTCGACGGAGACATGCAGGGACCGGACGCGGCGGTGCGCCTCGCGCAGCCGCCACGCCAGCTCGTCCTCTGAACTCGTCAGACGGTCGTCGGCAGCCATGGCTGCCGACCATTCTCGTATGTCCCGATGGCATCGGCGTTGCGCAGGGTCAGCCCGATGTCGTCCAGGCCCTCCATCAACCGCCAGCGCGTGTAGTCGTCGATCTCGAAGGCGGCGGCCTCCGCGCCCCAGCGGACCTGGCGTCCCGCCAGGTCAACGGTGATCTCAAGGGTCGGGTCCGCCTCGACCGCGGCCTGCAGCGCCTCGACGATCCCGCCCGGCAGGACGACCGGGAGCAGGCCCATCTTGGTGGAATTATTACGGAAGATGTCTCCGAAACGGGCCGCGATCACGACGCGGAAGCCGTACTGCTGCAGGGCCCAGACCGCGTGCTCGCGGGAGGAGCCGGTGCCGAAGTCGGGGCCGGCCAGCAGGATCGTGGCGCCCTCGTGAACGGGGTCGTTCAGGACGAAGCCGGGGTCCTCGCGCCAGGCGGAGAACAGGCCCTTCTCGAACCCGGTCCTGCTGACCTGCTTGAGCCAGACGGCGGGGATGATCTGGTCGGTGTCCACGTTGCTGCGGCGCAGCGGCACGGCCCGGCCGGTGTGGGTGGTGAACGCTTCCATCGCGAGGACTCCTTACAGGTCGGCGGGCGCGGTGAGTTTGCCGGTGACGGCGGTCGCGGCGGCGACCTGCGGGGACACGAGGTGGGTACGGCCGCCCTTGCCCTGCCGTCCCTCGAAGTTGCGGTTGGAGGTCGAGGCGCTGCGCTCGCCGGGGGCGAGGGTGTCGGGGTTCATCCCCAGGCACATGGAACAGCCGGCCTCGCGCCATTCGGCGCCCGCGGCCTTGAAGACCTCGTGCAGCCCCTCCTGCTCGGCCTGGAGCTTGACCAGCATCGAACCGGGCACGATCAGCGTGCGCGTCACGACCTGGCGCCCGCGCAGCACCTCGGCCGCGGCACGCAGGTCCTCCAGCCTGCCGTTGGTGCAGGAGCCCACGAAGACCGTGTCGACCTTGACCTCGCGGAGCGGGGTGCCCGCGGTCAGGCCCATGTACTCCAGGGCACGCGCGGCGGCGGCCGGGTCGTCGGTGTCCTCCGGACGGGGCACGGACGTGCCCAGCGGGGCGCCCTGGCCCGGGTTGGTGCCCCAGGTGACGAACGGGGTCAGCGTCGTGGCGTCGATCTCCACGACGGCGTCGAAGGCCGCGTCCTCGTCGCTGACCAGCGACTTCCAGTACTCGACCGCGGCGTCCCAGTCGGCGCCGGACGGCGCGTGGGGACGGCCCTTGAGATATTCGAAGGTGGTCTCGTCCGGGGCGATCATGCCCGCGCGGGCACCCGCCTCGATGGACATGTTGCAGACCGTCATCCGGCCCTCCATGGAGAGCTTGCGGATGGCCTCGCCCCGGTACTCGACGATGTAGCCCTGGCCGCCGCCGGTGCCGATCTTGGCGATGATCGCCAGGATCAGGTCCTTGGCGGTGACGCCGGGGGGCAGCTCGCCGGAGACCTCGATGGCCATGGTCTTCGGCCGGTAGGCGGGCAGCGTCTGGGTGGCCAGCACGTGCTCCACCTCGGAGGTGCCGATGCCGAACGCGATGCCGCCGAAGGCGCCGTGGGTGGAGGTGTGAGAATCACCACACACGATCGTCATGCCGGGCTGGGTCAGACCGAACTGCGGGCCGATGATGTGGACCACGCCCTGCCCCGCGTCACCCATCGGGTGCAGCCGGACGCCGAACTCCGCACAGTTCTTACGCAGCGTCTCCACCTGCGTCCGCGACACCAGGTCGTTGATCGGACCGCGTACGGTCGGGACGTTGTGGTCCTCGGTGGCGATGGTGAGGTCGGGCCGCCTGACGGGGCGACCCGCCATGCGCAGGCCGTCGAACGCCTGCGGGCTCGTGACCTCGTGAACGAGGTGAAGGTCGATGTAGAGCAGGTCGGGTTCTCCCTCCGCATGTCGCACGACGTGCTGCTCCCAGACCTTCTCCGCGAGCGTGCGGCCCATGTCGCCTCCTTGCGATCGGCTATCCCGCACCCACTTGCTTTCTCATATGTCGAGACGGCAGTATCGGTGTATGGACAACTCTAGCGGAGTCGGCGTACTGGACAAGGCCGTCCTCGTGCTCAACGCCCTTGAAGCCGGCCCGGCGTCCCTCGCACAGCTCGTCCACGCCACCGGCCTGGCCCGCCCCACCGCCCACCGGCTGGCCGTCGCTCTGGAGCACCACCGCATCGTCTCCCGCGACACCCAGGGCCGTTTCGTCCTGGGCCCCCGCCTGTCCGAGCTGTCCACCGCCGCCGGCGAGGACAGGCTGCTGGCCGTCGCCTCACCGGTTCTCACCCAGCTGAGGGACCTGACCGGGGAGAGCGCGCAACTCTACCGGCGCCAGGGTGACGAGCGGGTCTGCGTGGCCGCCGCCGAGCGTGCCAGCGGACTGCGTGACACCGTGCCGGTCGGCTCGGCCCTGCCGATGCTCGCGGGGTCCGCGGCGCAGATCCTGCTCGCCTGGGAGGAGCCCGACCGCCTGCACCGGGGCCTGCGCGGGGCCAAGTTCACCGCGGCCACGCTCGCGAGCGTGCGGCGCAGGGGCTGGGCGCACAGCGTCGGCGAGCGCGAGCAGGGCGTGGCCAGCGTCTCGGCGCCGATCAGGGGCGCGGGCGGCAAGGTGGTCGCCGCGGTGTCGGTCTCCGGCCCGATCGAGCGTCTGACCCGCACCCCCGGCAGGCTGCACGCCGCCCCCGTGGTCACCGCCGCCGAGCGGATCACCGAGTCGATGCGCCGCGCCAACTGACCTCCGCGGCGACTGACACCGATCGACCTGTGGGCGATATGAGGAGGCGAGCACCCCTGCGGCCCCCTAGGCTGGGCAGGTGACAGATCGCATCGAGGCAGCCGCGGCTGAACTGCGTCCCCTGCTCCAGAACTTCATCCTGTGGGCGCGTGAGAACGCGCCCGGCAGCGATTCCAACCTGGTCGGCTCTGTCGCGCTATGGCACCGGCTGATCGCCTCCGACGACGTCGGCCGGTGGAGGCAGTCCGACCTGCGCACGGTTCTCCTCGATCGGATGCCCCAGGTCGTCGAGGATCCGGACGCCGCCGCCGACGGCATGGTGCCCGCGATCCGCGCCTATCTGACCTTCCTGTCGGAGTCCGACCGTCTGGCCAAGGGCTCCGCCCCGCTGGGGGACCTGCTCGCCGAGCTCGACCGCCTTGAGGACGACTTCGTCGACGCCATGGAGGATCTCGTCGTCGAGGAGGACGAGGACGACGAGTACGACGAGGAGGAGTCCGAGGGGCTCGGTGACTTCGAGCCGTTCGCCGACGAGCTCTCCGAGCTGCCGACGATCAGGCTCCGCCCGGACTCCGAGCTGGCCGAGGCCACCCGCAGGACACTCCTGATCTCCAAGGCCCGCGACCTCGCGATCTGGGTCGGCTCTGAGCGCCGGGTGGGCGAGACGAACCTGCTCGACGACACCGAGATCACCGAGGCCTTGGCCGTCCTCGGCATCCCGCTTCCCGAGAAGGGCGACAAGTCGCTGGCCGACTCCGTCCCCGCGCTCTGGAACATCTGGAACCTCGCGATCGACCTCGACTTCCTCCAGCCCGAGGGGGAGGACACGGTCAGCATCGACGCCGACACCGCGGAGTGGCCCTTCGAGGAGGACGACGACGCCCTTGACGCGTGGATGGCCGGTCTGCACTCCATCGACTACGGCGACCCGGAGCTGGCGGACGAGGAGGCCACGATCGCCCTGTCCGGGCTGACCAGGGCGCTGCTGGTCCGGGTGCTGCTGGCGACCGGTTCCAAGCCGCTGGCCGAGCTCCGCACCGAGCTGGCCGAGGCCGCCGCCGAGTACGACGACCTGGGCGCGGAGGCCTGGGCCGCCGCCACCGCGCAGTACGGCGACCCACTCAACCCGGTGCTCGACTGGCTGGCCGGGTACGGCATGGTCGAGGTCGAGCACGACCAGGTGCGGCTGACCCCGCTCGGCATGGAGGGCGTGGTCCACCTCGTGGACGAGGCCGACATCGAGCTGGACGCCCGGCCCGCCATCGACGCGATGACGGCCCTGGACCTGCTCTCCTTCGGCTCCGAGCTGCCCGAGGAGGAGGCGG
>NZ_JBEXUE010000185.1:0-17880 GCF_040614275.1 Streptosporangium sp. NPDC006013 | reverse complement strand
GACGCCACGCCGTCCCATCGAATCCGGCGCGGTTCGAATCACGCGTCATCATTATGCGCGAACGCAGGAATCCCGGCTCGACGGTAAAGGTGCGCTACCTGCCGAAGAACCCCACGACAGCGTGGAACGAGGACGAGGCGGAGGCGGCGGCCAGCCGCACATTCTTCATCTTCCTCGCCCTCCCCATCGGGTGGACAGCGATCATGGCCTGGTACGCCTTCATAGAGTTGCCGAGCCAGGCAGGTGCCAGGGGTGAGCCAGCGCGGCGGTTCCTTAGTTGCCATCGCCGACTTTCCAGATGAGACGACATCTACGCGCACCGAAATCACATGGTCGCGTCGTGTCGGGGTGGGCTGCTTTCCATGCAGCAGCGGACGAAATCTTGGATGACGGGGTCGGTGTCGCCGGCGGGTGCCCAGGCGACGCCGACCTGGCTGGGGCTGACGCCGCCAACGGGCCGGTAGGTGACGCCGGGGCGCGCGTAGAACCGGGCGGCGGATTCGGGGGCCAGGGCAATGCCGTAGCCGTTGGCGATTGCGCTCAGCCAGTCGTCGGGGTGGTCGGTGACGGCGCCGACGCGGACCGGGTGGCCGTCACGCTCGTCGGCGGCCAGCCAGTAGTCCCGCCACCGGCCTGTTTCCGATAAGGCTGCCACGAATGGCTCATCCCACAGGTCCCGGAAAGGGATCAGGTCACGCGTGGCGAACGGGTGTGCCGTGGGGAGCGCGACCCAGCGGGGCTCGGCGAACAGCACCTCCACTCGCAGGGTGTCCTGGCCGGGAAAGGGCAGGCGCAGCAGGGCGACGTCGACATCTCCGTCGGCGAGTCCGGCGGCCGGGTTCGACCATGCGGCCTGCCGCATGTCGACTCTCCAGCCTGGCCGAGCGGATGGGGATTGACATGGGCCTCGCCGGGGGTTGGATCGAGGTTGCTCACACCGTCTCTCCGGCCCCGGCGAGGTCATATCAAAGGAGAGGGCGGGATACCCTGCCTGCGGTGCCTCGAACCACGTGACCGGAGGAGTCGATGCTGGGATGACGGCAGGGCGACCGATGCCCACACAGGACGACGTGCTCGGGTACTTCAACACGCTGTCGAACTGGGGACGGTGGGGCGACGACGACGAGCTCGGCACTCTGAACCACATCACCGACGACGTCCGGCTGGCGGCGGCGCGGGCCGTGCGCCACGGCAGGAGCGTGTCGTGCGCATGGGAGGTTGCCGTACCGGAAGACATGGAGCGGTCGACGACGACGTGCCCGTGCGCCGCCGACATGCCGGGTGCCGAGGACATGCCGGTGCCCGGATTCCGCAACGACCGGCGCTGGGGCTTTTCGTCCGAGCGGCTCGGCGTCACGTTCCACGGCAACACCCTCACCCACGTCGACTCGCCGTGCCACATCTTCTGGGACGGCACGATGTACAACGGGCGGTCGCACTCGCTGGTCGACGCCGCAACGGGATCGGCGTGGGCGTCCGTCACGGCGGCGGCGAACGGGATCATCACGCGTGGTGTCCTGCTGGACATTGCGAGCGTGCGGGATGTGCCGTGGTTGGAACCGGGGCAGGGTGTGTTTCCCGACGATCTCGAGGAGGCCGAGCGTCGCCAGGGTGTGCGGGTGCGATCCGGCGATGCGGTACTCCTGCGGACCGGCTATGGCCGCGTCCGGCACGAGACCGGTGCGGTCAGCGGTTTCACGCAGGCCGGGTGGCACGCGTCCTGCCTGCCGTGGCTGCATGAACGGGAGGTCGCGCTGATCGGCGCTGACACCCCCCAGGACGTTCAGCCATCGGGGTACGAAGGCGTGTTGATGCCGGTTCACGCCGTGAGCCTCGTCGCTATGGGTCTGTGGATGCTCGACAACTGCGACCTGGAGGCGTGCGCGACGACGGCTGCCGAGCTCGGCCAGTGGGACTTCCACCTCGCAGTCGCGCCGGTCCGCTTCGCCGGTACGTCCGGCAGCCCGGTCAACCCGATCGCCACATTCTGACCGCGGTTCACGAGGAGGTGCGACGCCATGAAGGACCCGGCCCGTACCTGGAACGCGGTCGTGGTCGGTGAGGACACGCCGTGCTGGTCGGGAACCAGGCGGCACGAGCGCCTCAAGGCGGGGTGTTGCAGCGTGCGATAGCTGCCGGCCGGACTGACATTGGATCCGCCGTCTGGCCGCCCGCCCCGATCAGGACCGAGCGGCTCGTGCTGCGCGAGTCGCAGGCTCGGGATCGTGTGGCGTTCGTCGAGCTGTTCGACTCGTTGGAGGCGGGTGCCTACGTCGGTGGTGCTCGGCCGCGTGAGGAGAGCCGATAGTCGTTAAGTACTCAGACCGCGAACGGCCGCTCGATGCGTCTCGCGGCGAAGATGGCCTTCACCGGGGTGGGGATGTTCGAGGAGTACGGCGCCGAGCAGTGGTTCGATGTGCGGTTACGACCGTGCCCGACCCATCGGCGACCGCGAGGCGACTGAGGCCCGCGTCCTCCACCTGATCGGAGAACTCGTCGGCGACTACCCCGGGATCAGCGATCCGGATGTCGCCGCCCAGGTCTCCCACGTGCTGCACACAACCGCGATCGAGCTAATTGGCAAGGGGCTTCACTCATGTCTGCGGCCTGGAGGCGAGGCACGCCCGGGGCTACCCAGCGTGATCAAGGCTCACTGGGAAAGGTTCAACGACATCAGGCCCCAAGAGGCTTCCCCCCCCCCTGGTTTCCGGCGACGGTGCGGCGCTCCAGGCGCAGTGTCCCCTCGTTGGCGATACCGCCGCCGTCTCCCGGGGTGTCGCCGCCGGTCACGGTGACGCCCTTCAGAGTGAGCCTGCCCCCCTTGTTGACCGCGAGAATACGGAACAGGTTCGCCCCGTGGTACGAGGAGCGGATCAGGGTCGAGTGCTCGCCGATGATGGTGACCGTCCGGGTGATGGCCGGCAGGGCGTTGCCCGAGTCCAGGTAGTCATCCTCGAAGCGGTAGGCACACCCCCTGTGCGCACTGGCGGGACGACCGGCCCCCTCCTCCCGTACGTCGCGTCTACGGGCGGGTGCTCCAAGCAGTGAGGTCGTTGCCGCTGGGCGTGCTGCAGCCAGGCGATGTGAGCGCGGCCACGGACGTGCGCGCGGACCTCTTGAACGTAGAAGTCCCGGCCCAGTCGGATACGGCCGCACTCTGCATCCGGCGCACGGCCGACGACCTGGGATCGGCCAACCTGTGGGAGCCGGCTCGCAGCACCGCCATTCGAGGTCGGCATGAACAACCGGCTCGACCTGGCCGTCAGACCCACGCAGCGCGCCGGACACGCCTGGACAGCAGTCAACACCGGACACCGCGGCGCCCCAGCATTGTCGATAGTTCGCCGGGCGACATATGTTGAATGGATGAGCGAGCGTGTGTTGCAGGAGCCGACTCTCCTGGTGCTGACAGCCCTGGCGGATGAGCCGCGGCATGGTTACGCCATCGCCCAGGAGGTGAAATCACTCTCCGGTAACCGGGTGATCTTGCGTACCGGCACCCTCTACGGCGCCCTCGATCGGCTGCAGAAGGAAGGGCTGATCGAGGTGCACCGCGAGGAGGTCGTCGACGGCCGGGCCCGCAAGGTCTACGCTTTGGCGCCGTTGGGGCGGGAGAGGCTGGCGGCCGCGGCGGAGCGGATGGCGGCCACCGCCCGTGAAGCCCGCCGGCGGCTGGGGGCCTCCGGGGTAGCGGTGACGCAGGCGTGATCGGGCTGGTTCTGCGCCTGTATCCGCAGCGTTACCGTCTGAAGTGCGGTGAGGAAATCCTTGCCGTCTACCAGCAGGCCGCGGCGGAAATCTCCCCTGCGGGCAGGTTTCGGGAGGCCGCGGACATCGCCGGTCACGCGGTGCGGATGAGGCTGGGCGTGAGTTCCGCGACAGCCGCAGGACGATTGCTGGCAAGTACGGCGCCGTTCGCGGTGGCCGCGGCGGCGGCGGGTTGCGGTGTGCATCTGAGCCGCTGGTATGCCGGCGTGGTCGCCTCGCCGGCCCCTGCGCGTTTCTTCGCCGACGCGTGGAGCGCCCTGCTGCTCGCTTCGGCGCTGGTCGTCGTCGGGGCGGTCACGGCGCTGACGGGACGGTGGCGGGGAGGTGTGGTCGCGGTCGCCGTCGGACTCGCGGGGTCGGCCGTCGCGGCTGTCGTCAGCGGGCCCGCGTTCGGCGACCCGATCGTCACCCCGGCCATGGCGCTGCTCACCGCCTTGGCCGTGTTGGCCTGTCCGCCCGATCTGATGCCGGGGCCCAGGGTGTGTGCCGCAGCCGGCGCGATGGCTGCCGCGGCGTGGCTGCCGGTGACCGCTCTCTACGCGGACGTACTGCCGGTCAGCACCGACTACGGCATGTGGCCCCTGCTCGTACTCGCGGCCACCGGCCTCGCGCTGGCCTGGCGGTCAAGGTCACCGGGGCTGACCGAGACGGCCGTGATGACCGCAGCCTGCCCGCCGTTCCTTGCCCACGCCTACACAGGAGCCTGGGGTCAACTGCTTCCCGTCCTGGGGATCGCCGCAGTTGTGCCGCTGGCCGGTGCGCTGGCCGCCGGCGTGCACGCACTTCGCCTTCGCGGCCGGCCCAGCCGGCGCTAAAGCCCTTCACCAGCCGCCCTCCTCAGCTCGGGGGGCGGTTTCGTGTTTACCGACCCCCCTTCCAGGTAGTCAGTTAACCGTCATATATCTTCGAGGGAGTTATTCAACTGTTCGGCTCATAGGGCTGTGTGCGCCGCCCTACGTCCGACCGCACCCGGCGCTCGCCCCCGCAGGGCCGCACCGGCACGGAGGAGATCCTCGATGCCGTTCACGCTGTCTCACCCCGCAGCCGTCTTGCCGCTGTTGCGCCATCCGTTCTCCCCGGCCGCCCTGGTCTGCGGAGCCATGGCTCCGGACGCGCCGTACTTCCTTGCCGGCGCGCGCATACCCGTGAGTGCCCAGTCCTGGTACGAACCGTTCCTCAACGCCACCGTCTCCCACAGCCTGTCCGGCATCGCCGTGGGGGTGCCGTATGCGCTGGCTCTCCTGATGCTGTACTGGCTGGTGCGCCGCCCGGCCGCCGACCTGCTGCCCGCCCGGCTCTCCCCGGCCAGGTCGGCCGAGCGCGGCGGTGATGGCCTGCGCCGGACAGGCTGGGTGCTGCTGTCCGTCGTGATCGGCATCCTGTCCCACCTGATATGGGACTCCTTCACGCACGCCGACGGCTACGTGGTCACCCACCTGAGCGTCCTGCGGTCCTACGTCACGGGGGATCTCACGGTAGCGCGGGTGGTCCAGCACATCAGCACGGTCGGAGGGCTGGTCGCCATCACGGTGCACCTGTGGCGCCGCCCGAGCCGAGTCCCCGCCGACACCACCGTCCGGGTCGGGCTTTCGGCAGCGGCACGCTGGAGCGTTATAACAGCGCTGACCGTTGCCGCCCTCACCGGCGCTGTGGTCAACGTGCAGACCCTGGAGGACTACCGGGGCGGACCTGCCGCAGCCGACCAGGCAACTGTCCAACAGGTAGTGGAGGGAATTCTCTCGGACTCGGCGAAGGGCGGTGGCGCCGCGCTGGCCTGCGCGCTCACCCTTTACGCCTGCGCTTGGTGGACACACAGGGCGATCCGACCCGCTGTGCCGCACGACTTGAGCACACAGTAGAACCCGGTGCGGGCAGCGAGGAGCCGGACTCGCGCCACCTTCCCGCCGACCTCGTTCACGCCGGTCAAGCTGCGGTCATCCCGTCGGAATCGGTCAGGCTCCCGGGCCGGTTGCGTCCACGAAGGTGGCGTACGAGTTTCCCCAGCCAGATGGCGTGGCGCCGCCTGTTCCACCACTCCACCGGAGGCCCCGCGGTCGTCCGATCCTGCCCGTGGCCGGTACGTCGGATCGGAACACGTCCATGCCCAGCACCTCGACGATCCGCGGATCGGCGCCCCGGCCCTGCTTATGGCCGGGCGGGATGAGGCGACATCCCGGCAGCCGTGGAGAAAGTCGAGGCCGTCTCGGCAGCAGCACATCCCAGCACGTCCAGCATCAGTCATCGCGGAAACTCAGACCGCGAGATGCCAACTCCTCACGGAGGATTCGTATGGCCTTCGGTCCGACTCCATGGATGTCCAGGAGTTCGCGTTCGGACCGGGCGGCCAACTGTTCGTAGCGGGTTATCCCGTTGGCCGCCAGTCCACGTGGCGCAACCTTACCCAGGGAGGGCGGAAACTCTGTCTCGTCCACAATCAATCCTTGTCGGCGGTCGACGGTTGCGTCCACGAAAATAGTGAAGGATGGTTCCCCCGCCTGACCAGGAAAACGGCGAAGCCGCCAGCGGGAGGCCCCACGGAAGCCAGGACCTTGGGCCGATGGACAGCGATAGCGCCAGCCCTCCGAACATCTCCTCGGACAGCGACAAAAGCCCAGGGAACTGGGGCTTGTCACGCAACGCAAGCAGAAATTATGGTCCGCGACACCGTACCCGTTCGGCGCGCCTTCGTTTCAGGGTTGAAGGGTGTCGTGGTGCTGGGCGGGGTGGCGGATGAGCCGGGAAGAGGTGTGGCGCAGACGCCGCCAGCGGCGCAGCGGGGTGGTCAGTCTCAGCAGATGCTGCAGGGACGCTTCGCCGGTGGCCCAGCGGCCGAGCTCGTCGCGGCTCAGCAGGTGGATCCGGAAGTCATCGGCCGTTTGGCGGGCATCGCGGGTGAAGGAGCCATTGGTGACCACCACGGCGACGTCGCCGCCGTGCGCGGCGGCGGCCGTGCCGTTGACCTCGTAGATGACCCGGGAGCCGACCTTGGCGGCGGTGGTGGTGTGCTTGCACTGCACGACGATGACGTAGCCGCCGCGCTCGCGGCCGATGACGTCGGCCGCCTTGTCTCCGCGCTGTCCCACGTGCCGGGCCGCGATGCCGTCTCGAATCATGAGGTCGCACACGGCCCGCTCGAAATCAGTGGGATTCATCGCATCCAGTTGCGGCAGCGTCAGCTGCAGATGGCGCAGCCGCTCAGAACGGTGCCGGGCGGCAACGGCTTTGAGTTGAGACCATCCAATAATCGCCAGAACAGCGCACACTCCCGCGGAAACCCCGATGTACCAGGTGCTGAAAATCGCGTCGACAACGACGCCGATGATTTGAATCGCGAAAGATCCGGCGACGAGTGTGATGACGGCGGCGGCGCACCATTCCACCGGTCCGGCGGGCATTCGTGGCCGGGGAAGGCGCCGCCGCAGTGCGCGTGTGAGGCGTTTCACGGCGCCCCGGTCGGCTCGGGCGGCGGCTCCTGGCCGGCGTCGGCAACCTGCTCGGGGGCCAGGATCTGTGCCGGGGGTGCGGGCTCTGACACCGAGGACGGCGGTTGGGCCGGGGTTGGCTGCTCAGTGCCGCTCTGGGTCCAAAACCATGCGATGGCGGCGATGGCGGCCAGGAGGACCCAGCCGGATCCTTTCGCGCTTTTCGGTTTCGGTCTATTGACCCAATGCCCACGCCGATAATACCTGCCTCGCGACATGACGGCTCCCTGAAAATGTTGGTGGTGTTTCGCCGTGTAGCGGCTTATGGGAGATATAAACACGCACCACCGACAGATGAGCCCGCATTCGCGGTGTTCGGGAAAGCCGAGAATAGATAAGTGTGTTTCCACCGGGTGAGCAGATTGTCGCTTCTTTGACGTAGCAACGGGAGCTGCCCGGATGCCTCATGCGCCACCGCGGTGGTTATGCGAGCAGAGTTGGGCCCGGGTCTGCACCTGGTGACGGGCGAGTCAGGATGAGCTTGAAAGGGGATCGGTGTCGTTGCACGGCGAGAGGTGGGTCTCGAGGGGTAGGGAGTGAGTTACGGATCGGTGGCACAGAGTGTTGGTTGTTCGGGTGGGGACGATCGTGGTGAGTTGAGAGCATCGGGGGTCCGCAGGCGAGCTTAGGGGGCGTACGGATGCGTGCCACGACGACAGGGCCATGCGGACTCTTGAACCGCGATGGCTTCCCCCGCATGCTGAAAGCGAAGGGAGCCTCATGGTCAGTGAGAACGCTGCCAAGCTCGCGGTGCTCATCGATGCCGACAACACCCACTACGACGCGGTGGCCAACCACGGCCTGGCGAAGGCCCTGATGGGCGACGACACCCTCGCACAGATCGCCCGCGCGCTGGTCGCGGACATCCGCAAGAACCTGACCGTCGACTGGCTCTCCCGCGAACCGGTACGCGCCAAGCTGCGCAACCGCATCCGACGCCTGCTCACCCGGTTCGACTACCCACCGGACGAGGAACGCGCGGCCGTGGACCTCGTCCTCAAGCAGATGGAAACCTTCGCCACCGAGTGGGCCCCGACCGCATAGTGCGATAAGCGTGTCCTCTGGGGCGCGGAAGTGGGCGGCGCCGGGAACTCCCCGGTGGAATCGGGAGCCCGGCGTTCGCGCTTTCTCCGGTTACGCCTCTGGCGTTTCGTGGTTACGGCAGCGGCTCCTGGCTGAGCTGGAAGCGGACCTACTGGCCAACCGGTTACGCCTCCGGTGTTTCGTGGTTACGGCAGCGGGGGTGGGTAGCGGTGGATCTCCGCTCGGTGTCCCGTCGCACCGGCGAACTTGGCGTCATCGGTCAGCAGCGGCATTCCCAGCAGTTCGGCGAGGGCCACGTACATGCCGTCGTAGGCGGTGAGATTGTTGCGCAGTTCCAGCACCCGCGACTGCAGAGGCAGCATCGAATGCCGGACGATCCGCAGCTGGGCGTAGCGCTCCAGCATGATCCGGCCCCGCGCCTCGGAAATCCGCACCTCCGGCTTACTGGTGATCACATGCCCGCGCACCACCGAGGCGATCTCCACGTCGATCAACGCCGGGGCGTGCACCTTGCGCGCCAACCGCCGACGAAGAAGATCGTCACCCTTCACGTTGGCCAGCAGGCGGAAAACGATCGAGGCGTCCACGACCAGACTCACCGGTGGCCCTCGCGCAGCGTCTCGCGGACGAAATCGGGGTCGTACGGAACCGGCTCATCGGCGGCGATCTTGGCCATCACCTCGTCCAGCGCCGGGGTGGCCGCCTCCTCGTTCAGCAGATCACGCAGGTAGGCCGTCAGTGATTTACCCTCACGCTCGGCCCGCGCCTTCAACGTCCGCTCGGTCGCTTCGGGGACATCTCGAATCTGTATGATTCCCACACCTCCACGTTAGCATGCATCTTGCATGCATATTCGTTGCCGACTACCGTCATCGCCTCGACGCATTCAGCCAGCCCCCAGCGCCACGGCCAGGCCACCATGTCACCAGCACGCACCGAATATGTCACTCACCGCTACCAGGTGGCACTGTTTTCCCGCATTTCCTCCCCGCCGTGAACGACGGGGCCTCCACGCTGCAATTCCGGTGATCGGACCCGCGCCGCCGTCGCCCGCGACTGCTGACGACGCCGGGTCACTCCGGGGCGAGCGGCATTTCCCACCCCCCTCGGCGTCGGACCCGGCGCGGTCATCAGGCGGCGAGTTCGTGGTTCAGGTGGTCGCGGAACTCGCGGACCATCATGCTGCCCCTGTACGGCTCAAGCCGGTCGGCGAACTGCCGGATCAAGTCGGTCGAGCGGGCGGAGGTCAGTGCCTTCGTCGCCGGGATCGCGGCTCGGGCGGCGGCGAGGGACTGTTCCAGCTCGCCCATCCCCAGGTACGCCTCGGCCGTGTGCAGCCTGTTGCGCTGGGCGGATCGCGGGAAACGGTTGCCGAACTCCGCCACGGCCGCTTCCGCGCAGTCCGCAGCCCGCCTATGCTCGCCAAGCAGGCTCCAACAGCGGCCAATCTGTGCTTTGAACTCCGCCTCGTCATACCTGGCGATCCACGCCGGGTCGCGGTCGATGGTCCCCTGGGCGTACGCGCGCTCGGCCTCGACGAGCAGCCGCTCAACCTGCTTGGCACCGTGCCTGTCGTGGGTCTCGGCCGCCCCACTCTGCATAGCCGTCGCCCATGCCTGCTTGGTCAGCATCAGCGCCATGACGTGCGGAGATGCCTGTGCGCGGCGTGCGGTGTCGGCCGCGGCTCTGGCCAGCCACACCGCCAGGGCGGCCTGCTCCAAATGAAGCGCCTGCGAGGTCATCGTCACCAGTATCCAGACACCGGTCAGCGGGTCGTTCCCCGTCTTCGCCAGCCGCAGCGCCTGACCGAAGTGCTGCTGCGCCTGACCGTGCTGGTTCAGGTCGAAAGCCGTCCAGCCCGCCAACCAAGTCATTCCGGCCGCCGCCGACATCAGCGCCGATCCCACCTGGTCGTCGTAGCGGCCTCGCAGCAACGGGGTCACCGTGGTGTCTAGGTACCGAACCACCGTCGGGCGGACCAGACCGGCCCCGAACTGGTCGTCCAGGTTACTGAAAACCTTGCGCGCCTCGTTGATCCGGTCGATGTCGGCCTGGCCCACCGTGCGCCTGTTTCCTCGCTGCGCGACCGCCTGAGGCGGGTCGCTGTAGTTCCACGCCGTTATCCAACCCGCCAAAACCGAGGGCACGAACGGCAACGCGGTCAGCAGGTGGCGGCGGGATTCGTCCATCTCATACCTCCACAGCAGCGCGGCTGACTTCACGCTAGCCGCCGTCGATGTGTCGCCGTACTCCGCGACCGGCCACGAAGATGTCTCCCCGAGGGCCCACCCTTCTATCCACTGCTCAACCTCCTCCGCCTCCGCCTCGAACACCGCCGCGATCTTCCTGCGACTGTGCGGCCGGATCCCTTGCTCGCTCCGCTCCCACCTCCCCCACGTCCCCACGGCCACCCCGACCGCGTCCGCCGCCTCCTCCTGCGTCATCCCCCGCTCCAGCCGCGCCCTCAGTAGATCCGGACGCCCCTTCCCGCCGCCTGCCTTCCCCATGACCACTCTCTCTCGGTAGTCGGACCACAACTCATTGTGATGTCCGCAAGCCCCCGGCCACCATCCCCACAGCCAAACGACAGATTTTCGCCCACCGACGCCCGACACGACCGGCTGATACCCAACCACGTTCACCGCTGACCGGGCCTCGCCGGGCAGCGATCAACGATCAAGCGTTGACCTTCACCTCCGTCCCCACGCTGGCGTTTCCTGCTGGGCACAGCCCCACCGCGAACGGAGCGTGCTCATGCCAGCAACCGGCGACATCCCCCCAGGTTCACCACACCACCCCGCAGAAAGCCCGGCTCCCGCACCCGACCACAACTGGAAACCTTTCACCCCGCCCGGAGCCACCACCACCTCGGCCTACAGCACCGAAACAACGATCCGGAACATCACGACACCGCGACAGGATGTCCAAACTCCGAGCGAGGCCGACGGCACGACGGGACAGGAAAACAGCACGGCCGGGCTACCCAGCGGCACAACGGGACCAGACAGCGACGCGGCGGGGCGGAGTGACATCCGTGCGCTGGTCAAGGTCCTGCGACCCGGCTCCGCCTCACGACGGGCCCGCGCCATCGTTCGCGACGTGCTCCAGCAGGCGGGACCGCCCGAGGACGACATCGACACCGCCGAACTCATCGTCGCCGAACTCGCCGCCAACGCCGAGAAACACGCCCGCCCCCCGTACGAGCTGCGCGTCTTCAGCCTGGACGGTACCCCCAGCTGGTGCGAGGTCGTCGACGGCGACCCCGACACCCACGAGGTCCGGCTCATCCTCAACCTGCTGCACTCGGTGCAGGAGATCGGCCTGCCGCTGCTCGCCGAGAACGGCCGCAGCCTGCTCCTAGCCCACCGGCTCTCGCACGGCCACTGCCGGACCTACCCCGTCACCACCCTGGCCGGCGCCCCCGGCAAGGCCGTCGCCTTCGCCCTGCCCACTCGCTCGGGCGACCGCCTGATCCTCTCGTCCCTCCCCTGCCTCCACCGCCGGTCAACAAGTTGAACCGTGTTCCCGTCGGCCGGGGCCGTCAGCGGCCCTCGGCGCCGGCCGACGGATCAGATCACTCGGGATCGTAGGCGAGGTTGGGGCGCAGCCAGCGCTCGACCTCGGCGAGGTCCAGGCCGCGGCGCACGGCGTAGTCCTCGACCTGGTCCCGGCCGAGGCGCCCCACAGTGAAGTACCGCGACGACTCGTGGGCGAAGATCAACCCGCTCACGCTCGCGGCCGGGGTCATCGCGAAGGACTCGGTCAGCCCCATGCCGAGCCGGTCGGCGTCCAGCAGGTTGAACAGCTCCCGCTTCTCGCTGTGGTCCGGGCTCGCGGGGTAGCCGAGCGCGGGACGGATACCGCGGAAACGCTCGGCGTGCAGGTCCTCGAGGCGGGGGGCGGCGTCCGGCTCGAACCAGTCCCGCCGCGCCTTCAGGTGGATGTACTCGGCGAACGCCTCGGCCAGCCGGTCGGCGAGGGCCTTCACCATGATCGCCCGGTAGTCGTCGTTCTGGGCCTCGTAGGCGTCCGCGAGGGTTTCGGCGCCGTGGATCGCCACGGCGAACCCGCCGAGGTGGTCCCCCGCCGGAGCCAGGTAGTCCGCCAGGCACCTGTTGGGCCGGCCTTCGGGCTTGGCCGTCTGCTGGCGCAGCATCGGCAGGCGGAGGCCGTGCTCAAGCACGATGTCGTCGCCCTCGGAGTGGGCGGGCCAGTAGCCGTAGGCGCCCCGGGCCTGGAAGCTTCCCTCGGCGATGATCTGGTCCAGCAGGGTGTTGGCGTCGTCGAAGAGCTCGCGGGCCACCGGCTGGTCGAGGATCGCCGGGTACTTGCCCTTCAGCTCCCAGGCCAGGAAGAGGAACTGCCAGTCGATCATCTCCCGGAGGGCGGCCAGGTCCGGCTCCACGACGCGGACGCCGGTGAAGTCGGGGACGGGCAGATCGTCGAACGGGACCCGCTCGGGGTTCGCCCGGGCCCGGTCGACGGTCAGCAGGGGGGTGCGCTGCTTGCTCGCGTACTGCTCACGGAGGCGCTCCTGGTCGGCGCGGTTGCTCGCGTCCAGCTCTCCGGCCCGCTCGGTGTCCAGCAGGTCGGAGACCACGCCGACGACGCGGGAGGCGTCGAGCACGTGGACCGTGCTGTGGTCGTAGGCGGGGGCGATGCGGACCGCGGTGTGCTGGCGCGAGGTCGTGGCGCCGCCGACCAGCAGGGGCAGCTTCAGCCCGCGGCGCCGCATCTCCTCGGCGACGGTGACCATCTCGTCCAGCGACGGGGTGATCAGCCCGGAGAGCCCGACGACGTCGGCGCCCTCGGCGACCGCGGTGTCCAGGATCACGGAGGCCGGGACCATCACCCCGAGGTCGACGACCTGGTAGTTGTTGCAGCCCAGCACGACGCCGACGATGTTCTTGCCGATGTCGTGCACGTCGCCCTTGACGGTGGCGAGCACCACCTTTCCCTGGCCCCGGCCGGTGTCGAGGCGTCCTTCCAGCCGCGCCTGCTCCTTCTCCGCCTCCATGTAGGGCTCAAGGTAGGCGACCGAGCGCTTCATCACCCGGGCGCTCTTGACCACCTGCGGCAGGAACATCTTCCCCGCGCCGAACAGGTCGCCCACGACCTTCATCCCGTCCATCAGCGGCCCCTCGATCACCTCCAGGGGGCGCGCCCGCTGCTGCCTGGCCTCCTCGGTGTCGGCCTCGATGAAGTCGACGATGCCGTGCACCAGGGCGTACGACAGGCGCTCCTCCACCGGGGCCTCGCGCCAGGCCAGGTCCACGACGCGACGTGTGCCGGTCCCGCTCACCGTGTCGGCGAAGGCGACGAGCCGGTCGGTGGCGTCGTCGCGCCGGTCGAAGATCACATCCTCGACGAGTTCGAGCAGGTCGGCGGGGATGTCCTGGTAGACCGCGAGCTGCCCGGCGTTGACGATGCCCATGTCGAGGCCGGCGCGCACGGCGTGGAAGAGGAACGCCGAGTGCATCGCCTCACGTACGACGTCGTTGCCCCGGAAGGAGAACGACAGGTTGGAGATGCCGCCGCTGGTCCGCACCCCCGGGCAGCGCTGCTTGATCAGCGGCAGCGCCTCGATGAACGCCTTCGCGTAGCCGTCGTGCTCGGCGATGCCGGTGGCGACCGCGAGCACGTTGGGGTCGAACACGATGTCCTCGGCGGCGAACCCGGCCTTCCGCGTCAGCAGGTCGTAGGCGCGGGCGCAGATCGACACCTTGCGCTCCACGGTGTCGGCCTGCCCCTGCTCGTCGAAGGCCATGACCACCACGCCGGCCCCGTAGCCCCGGATGATCCGCGCCTGCTCCAGGAACGACTCCTCGCCCTCCTTGAGGCTGATCGAGTTGACGACGCCCTTGCCCTGCACGCACTTGAGCCCGGCCTCCAGCACGCTCCAGCGCGAACTGTCGATCATGACCGGGATGCGGGCGACCTCCGGCTCGGTCGCGATCAGGTTCAGGAAGGTGGTCATCGCCCGCTCGCTGTCGAGCAGGTCGGCGTCCATGTTGACGTCGAGCAGGTTGGCCCCGCCGCGCACCTGTTCCAGGGCGACATCGACGGCGCCCTGATGGTCGTCCGCCTCGATCAGGCGCCGGAAACGCGCCGAGCCGGTGACGTTGGTGCGCTCCCCGATCATGACGAATCCGGTGTCCGGGCCGATCTCGAAGGGCTCCAGGCCGCTGAACCGGGTGCGGGCCGCCGGCGCCGGGATCTGGCGGGGCGGGAGGCCGGACACGGCGGCCGCGATCCGCTCGATGTGCCCCGGCGAGGTCCCACAGCACCCGCCGACGACGTTGACCATGCCCGCCCTGGCGAACTCGTCGAGCAGCGCCGCCGTCTCCTCCGGGGTCTCGTCGTAGCCGCCGAACGCGTTGGGCAGGCCGGCATTGGGATGGCAGGCCACGTAGGTGTCCGCCAGGCGCGACAGCTCGGCGACGTGCGGGCGCGCCTCCTTGGCGCCCAGCGCGCAGTTCACGCCGACCACGAGCGGTTCGGCGTGCCGGATCGCGCTCCAGAACGCCTCGACGGTCTGCCCCGACAGCGTGCGCCCGCTCAGGTCGACGATCGTCACCGAGATCCACAGCGGCAGGTGCGGGGCGACCTCGCGCGCGGCGGCGATCGCGGCCTTCGCGTTGAGCGTGTCGAAGATCGTCTCGATCAGCAGCAGGTCGACCCCGCCGTCGGCCAGCGCCTGGATCTGCTCGGCGTAGGCGGCGCGGACCTCGTCGAAGGTCACCGCCCGGTAGGCCGGGTCCTCGACGCGCGGGGAGAGCGAGAGCGTGACGTTCAGCGGGCCGATCGAGCCGGCCACGAAACGTCCGCCCGCCTCGTCCGCGGCCTGGCGCGCCAGCTGGGCGCCCCGCAGGTTCATCTCCCGCACCCATGGCTCCAGCCCGTAGTCGGCCTGGCCGACGCTGGTCGCGGTGAAGGTGTTCGTGGTGGTGATGTCCGCGCCCGCCGCGAGGTATTGGCGGTGGATGTCCAGGATGACGTCGGGGCGGGTCAGGTTCAGCAGGTCCGGGTCGCCGGTCAGGTCACGCGGGTGCTCTGCGAACCGCTCGTCGCGATAGTCGTCCGGGGTGAGCGAGGCGCCCTGCAACATCGTGCCCCAGGCCCCGTCGAGCACCGCGATCCGCCGCTCCAGCAGCTCCCGCAGTGCCTGTACCCGGTCGTCCGCTCCCGGCACGCCGTTCCCGTGCTCGTCGCTGTGCCTCGAAGAATCGTTCATCGGACCACCTCCCGTTGTGGGAGGCGCCCTTGGTGGAAGATCGCGGTCGAGCGTGGCGGGCCTGAACCCGTTGCAGCGCCTCTCGACCTGAAGATCGAGGGTACCCAAAAATAAATGAGGACACCAAGGCCGATCCTCAGTCGGCGAGGAAACGGCTGATCAGGTCGACGTGCGGGGCGCGGAGAAGTTCGTGGTGCTCTCCGGGGATCTCGTGGACGGTCAGGTCGGAGACGGTCTGGCGCCAGCCCGCCTCCTGGACGGCGCGCAGCGCGGGCGGATGCGACTCGCTGGCCAACAGGGTGACCCGGCCGTGGAACCAGCCGGCCCGGTAGTCGGCCAGGCCGCGCAGGCTGTCGCGCCAGAGCCGCAGCAGCTCCGGCCCGTACGCCTCGTGGTAGGCGGCCACCTGGGAGGAGGTCATGCCCAGCCCGGCGAAGAAGCCCACCTTCGAGTCGAGCAGGGTCTGCCGGGCCTCGGCGGCGCCCAGCGGGGCCAGCCGGTCGATCAGCGCCTCCAGTTCGGCCAGCTCGCCCAGCAGGTCGGTCACGAACACCTCGGGCAGCACCGAGTCGATCAGCACCACCTGGTCGACCTGGTGGCCGAGCGCCTGTAGCCGCCTGGCCGTCTCGAAGGCCAGCACACCGCCCGCGGACCAGCCGGCGAGCATGTACGGACGCGCCAGGTCCAGTCCCGAACCGGCCAGCTCCCGGGCGTACCTGGCGGCCATGTCCGGCAGCGGACCGGCTTTCACCCCCGACTCCAGCGCCTGCAGCGCGTGGACCGGCCGGTGCGCGGCGAGCCTGGCCGCCAGCCCCGCGTAGCAGCGTGCGGAGCCGCCGAGCGGATGGAAGCAGTACAGCGGAGCTCCGGCGGACGAGGAGACGGCCAGCGGGGTGATCACGGGGAGCGTGGCGGCCGGAGCACCGTCACTCCCCAGGTCGGCGCCGTGGCCGGGCTCCCGGGCGGGGCCGGAGCCGTTCTTTTGGCCGTGACCGAGGCCGGAGGAGCCGGAGGCGGGGCCGGGATCGGGGCCGCCGGCGGCGCCGGGGGCCGGGTCGTGCCCCGAAGACCCGTCGGAGGCGTGCCCGAAGCCACGGTCGGAACCGGGGACGGCCGCGGACACCAGGGTGGCCAGGCCGCTGACCGTGGCGTTGGCCAGGAACCTGCGGAGCTTGACCTTCACGCCCAGGCGCTGTTCCACGCTCGCCATCAGCCGTACCGCGCCCAGGGAGTCGATACCCCTGGCGAACAGGTCCTCGTCCGCGCCGACGTCGTCGGAGCCGATCCCGAGCAGCCCGGCGATCAGGTCGGCGATCTGCCCCTCGACGGCGGTACGCGCCCGGCGCGGAGCGGGCTCCTCCGCCGCGTCCCGCACGGTGGCGGCGTTCACCTCCGGCAGCGCGGATCGGTCCACCTTGCCGTTGCGGTTGAGCGGGATCGTGGGCAGCGGCACGAAGACCGAGGGCACCATGTACTCGGGCAGGCTCCGGGCCAGGCCCGCGCGCATCTCGGCCGCCGTGGCGGTGCCGACGACGTAGGCGACGAGCCTTCGCCCTCCTCCGGAGCCGGAACCGATCGCGGACGCGGGTCCAGAGGATCCGGGTGCGGCTTCGGATCCGGGCCGGGGTTCAGGAACGGGTACGGTTCCAGGTCCGGGCCGGGGCCCGGGTACGGGCGCGGTTCCGGATCCGGGCCGGGGTTCGGGTACCGGTACGGTTCCGGGTTCGGTTCGGGGGTCGGGCACGGGTGCGGCGATGACGACCGACTGTTCGACGCCCGGCAGTTCGTCCAGGGCGGCCTCGACCTCTCCCAGCTCGACACGGAATCCCCTTACCTTCACCTGGTCGTCAAGCCTGCCGAGGAACTCGAACTCCCCGTCGGAGCGGAGCCTGCCCAGGTCCCCGGTGCGGTAGAGCCGCGAGCCCGGCGGGCCGAAGAGGTCGGGCAGGAAGCGCTCGGCGGTCAGCGCGGGCCTGCCGTGGTAGCCGCGCACCACGCACTCGCCGCCGATGTACAGCTCGCCGGGCACCCCCATCGGGAGCGGACGCATGGCGTCGTCCAGCACGTACATGGCGGTGCCGGGGATGGGCCTGCCGATGGGGACCAGCTCTCCGCCGATCGGGCCGGTCACGGTGTGCACGCAGTTGGCGACGGACGCCTCGGTCGGGCCGTACTCGTTGAGCAGCACCGGTGCCGGGTCCAGCGCCTGCCAGAACGCCAGCGCCCGGCTGGGGAAGGCGTCTGCGCCCACCACCAGGACCCCGGCCAGGCCCGCGGCCTGCTCGGCGGAGAGCTGCCCGGCCAGGACCTCCAGGTGTCCGGGGGTGAGCTTGACGAACCCGTACGGCCGGG
>NZ_JBEXUE010000184.1:0-17908 GCF_040614275.1 Streptosporangium sp. NPDC006013 | reverse complement strand
CGCCCTGGGGCTGCCGGGTTCCACGGCCGTCGCCACCTCCAGGGACTTCCCCGGCGCGATCCCCGACCACCTGGTGGTGGCCGCCTCGCTGGTCGAGAAGAGCGGATGCCTGGCAGCGGAGGTGCTGATCCACGACCGACGACCACCGCCACTGATGTTTCACATGGAGCCGCGCCCAGCTCGGTTACGGTGCGCGAAGCGTCCCCACCAGCGAGGCTGGAGGTTATTCGATGACACCATCCGAGATGGTCGCGGACCAGGACCTCCGTCTGGAGCTGATCCTGGTCGAGGTACTGCACCACGAGGCCGAGCACCTGGTGACCGGCTGAGCGCCCCGGTCCCGGCTCCAACGGGGGGAGCCTGGACCGGAGTCGTCCGGACGGGCGATCAGGGGCGTCCCACACCGGCCGCGGCCATCAGTTCGTCCGGGTCGGCGATCACGTTCTCCCGCCAGCCCTGCGGTACGTGCCGGAGATCCACGGATTCGCCGTCCCGCTCCAGGATGAGCCCGAGAACCCGCTGCGGGGTCAGCGGGATCTGCGACACGGACTTGCCGATGGCGTCCGCCACCGCGCAGGAGACCACGGCGGCCACGTTCAGGATCGGCACCTCACCCGCGCCCTTGACGCCCAGGGGCCCGATGGACGGAGCCCCCTCGTAGAGATCGAGCCGGACCGGGACGACATCGCCGGACAGGGGCACGCGGTAGGTCTCGAAACCCGTCTGCCGCACCTTCCCCCGAGGGTCGATGGTGATCTCCTCGTGCAGCGCGTAGCCCAGTCCCTGGACCACACCGCCCTGCACCTGGCCCAGGATGGCCCTGGGGTTGATCGCCCGGCCGACGTCCTGCACGACGCGGTAGGCCAGCACCTCCACGTGGCCGGTGTCCGGATCCACCGCCACGTCGCACTCGTGCACGGCGAAGACCGGCAGGTCCAGTGCCCCGATCAGGTGTCCGGCCGCGCAGCCGGACATGGGCTGCACGCCGGTGCCGGTGAACGAGCCGGAGCCGGAGATCGGTCCCGACACCTGCTGCGCGTGTTCGGCGACCTCTCTGAGGGTGATCCGCGCCGACGGCACCCCGTTCACGACGACGTGGCCGTCGGCGAGACTCAGATCGCCGGGAGACGTCTCGAGCATCTCCGCCGCGACCTCGAAGACCTTCCTGCGCACCTCGTCGCAGGCGGCGACACCGGCCGCCCCCAGCGAGACGGTGGTCCTGCCGCCGCCCACGCCGCCGTCGTATCCGGCCGCGTCGGTGTCCGCGGCCCGGACCGTGACGTCCTCCACCCGCAGGCCCAGCGAATCGGCGACGATCTGCGGGATCGCCTGCACGGTCGATCCCGAACCGATCTCGACCCCGGCGGTGACCAGGGTGACGCCGCCGTCCGGGTTGAGGTTCACCGTCGCCGCGGAGGGCCCCACGAAGATGAACCAGGTGCCGACCGTCGTCGCGGTGCCGTACAGACGTCCGTCGTCGGCCTGCCTCACGGGCTCGCCCGAGTCCCGCAACGAGATCATCCGATCGAGCATGGGAGCGAGCACATCGCCCTCGAACACCTGTCCGGTGGACCCGATGTCGCCGTCGCCGAGGACGTTACGCCGCCGGAACTCCACCCTGTCCATGCCGAGCGCCGCGCAGATCTCGTCGGTGTGCCGCTCAAGGGCCGCGGTGCAGTACGTGCCGTTGCAGGCGCGGAACGCCCCGTTGGGCGGCGAGTTGGTGTAGACCGCGCGGCTTACCAGCCGCACGGCTCCCAGGCGGTAGTTCCCGCCCAGCGTGTGAGCCGTCATGCTGGTCAGGAACGGCTGTTCACCGCCGTAGGCGCCGCAGTCCATCAGGACCACCGCCTCCCGGGCGAGGATCTCGCCCGACTCCGACACGGCGGACCGGATCCGGATCTCCGCGTTCTCCCGGCAGAGCGCCGTCTGCATCTCCTCCTGCCGGCTGTTGACCAGCTTGACGGAACGGCCCGAGGCGCGGGCCAGCAGGGCGGCGAACGGCTCGATGCTCACCTCGAACTTCATCCCGAATCCACCGCCGACCGGCGGAACCACCACCCGGACGTCGGACTCCCGCACCCCGAGGAGGCGTGCCGTGGAGTTGCGGACCGCCCAGGGGACCTGGGTGGACGTCTGAAGGACGAATCGCCCGTTCTCATAGCCGGCCACGCAGGCGCGCGGTTCCAGCGGCGTCTGGTTCTGCCTGCCCGCGACGAACTCCGTCTCGATGATCCTGACGTCGCTCCGGGCGAACACCGCGTCGGTGTCCCCGCGCACCACCGTGGCCTCCCAGCCGATGTTCCGTGCCCGCCGGCCGCCCTCGATGAGCACGTCGTAGTCTTCCCAGCCCGGATGGAGGTCGCGGGCGTCGCCGGCCAGCGCCTGGGCCATGGTGATCAGGGGGGTGAACTCCTCGACCTCGACCACGATGGCCGCGGCGGCCGCGCGGGCCTGCTCCAGGGTCTCCGCCGCGACCGCCGCGATGGGCTCGCCCAGGTAACGGATCTCGTCGACGGCGAACAGGGGGTGGTCGGCGATGGTGATCCCGTACCGGCCGGGGGCGTCGGCGGCCGACACGACGGCCCGCACTCCGGGCATGCGCCGGGCGGGCTCCAGGTCGACCGAGACGATGCGGCCCGCGGCCACGTCCGACCGGCGCAGTGCCGCGTGCAGGAGCCCTCCCGCGGCGGCGTCCACCGTGAACATCGTCCGGCCGCGCAGCTTGTCCTCGGCGTCGCGACGGGGCAGGTTGGCTCCGATGACCTGGCTCACGATCCGTTCCCCTCCGCCTGTCGCCCCTGTCCCGCGGCCGCCTGTGCCGCCGCGAGCGCGGCGTCCACGATGCGCTCGTATCCGGTGCACCTGCAGATGTTGCCGACCAGGGCCTCCCGTACGTCGTCCCGGTCGGGGTCCGGATCCGACTCCAGCAGCGCGCTCAGCGATATCAGCACCCCGGGAAAGCACATCCCGCACTGCACCGCGTCGGCGTCCTTCATCGCCTGCTGAAGGGGGGAGAGCGCGCCGGCCGGGTCCGCGAGGGACTCCACGGTCCGGACCGACCTGCCCTCCGCGTGTCCCACCGGAACCAGGCAGGACGCCACCGCGTCGTCGTCCACGAACACCGTGCACGATCCGCAGAACCCTTCGCCACACGCCATCTTCGTGCCGCTCAGGTGCAACTCCTCGCGGAGCACCCTGGCCAGCGGGGTCATCGGGCCGGCGTGCACCCGCCTCACTTCGCCATTGACCGTCAACTCGGTGCTCATGCCCTGCCCGCCTCTCCGCGGTCTTCCCGTCCGGCGCGACCGGACCGTTCCAGCGCGCGTACGGCCCGGCCCACGACCGCCGGCAGCACCTGCGACCGGTACCAGCCGTCCACCTCCACCGACTCCCGCGCCTGGAAGGATCCGGCGAGCTCGCGGGCGGCGAGCACCGCCGCGTCCGCGTCGAGTCGCCGGCCGACCAGCGCGGCCGCCATCTCCGGCCACAGGCGGGCCACGGGTTCGACCGAACCCACCGCGACGGTGGCCGACTCCACCACCCCCGCGTCGTCCACCGCGGCCGTGGCACTGACGATGACGACCGGGTAGTCCCCCGCCCGCCGCATGGTCAGGCGAGCGTGCGCGGACACGACGGGAGCCAGCGGCACGGACACGTGCGACAGCACCGTCGCGGGAAGTGCCGCGCCCCGCGTGGCGAGGAACCGGCTGAGCGGCATCCTGGTCTCACCGGCCGGACCCCTCACGATGGCGACGACCGACAGGCTCAGCAGCGCGGGTACCAGATCCGCCGCGGCGAAGCCGGTGGTGCAGAGGTTGCCGCCGACCGTGGCCTGACGCCTGACGGACGGGTTGGCCGACTTCGCCGCGGCCTGCCGGAGGACGTCCAGCCCGGGGTGGCCGGCCAGCGCTTCGGCCAGCCGGGCATGGGTGACGGCCGCGCCGATCGTGAGATTCGTACCGTCGTCGTCGATCCGTCCCAGTTCCTCGATCCGGGCCAGTGACACGTACTCGCCGCGGAACGGCTCGCCACGGGCGGGACTCCGCATGACCCAGGTGGCGCCGGCGATCGGCACGGCGTCCAGGTCGGAGGTCGCCAGCCGCTCGATGGCGTCGTCGAGCGAGGCCGGCCGGTACAACGCCGGTGTTGCCGAAGCTGTCGTCAAAGCTGTCAACGGAACTCCTTGTCCAAGGGCCCGCGGCCGGGGTCCGGCCGCGGGCCACGGCCCGGCTCAGCGGGCGGCGACCACGATGCCGACCTCCACCGGACTGTTCAGCGGTAGCCGCGGGGCTCCCACATTGGTACGGACGTGCCGGCCGGCTTCCCCGAAGATCTCCACCATGAGCTTGCTCGCGCCGTCGAGCACGGCCGGATGTTCGACGAAGTCCGGGCCACCGGCGATGTGCCCGGTCACGCTGAGAACGCGGACGATGTCGTCGACACCGCCGAGAACTCCGGCCGCGGCGGCGATCGCGTTCAGCCCGGCCTGACGTGCCGCACCGGCCGCCGCGGCGATGTCGAGGTCGACGCCGACCAGCCCCGTCAGCGGCAGGCGGCCGTCGACGAAGGGCAGCTGGCCCGTTGTGATCACGATGTCGCCGTACCGGACCGCCGCGACGTACGCACCGGCCGGCGCGGGGACGTCGGGCAGCACCAGTCCCAGTGCCGCCAGCCGTTCCGAAGCGGTCTGGGGTCGCATCAGGCGGCCGCGCCCAGAGCCTGGCGCACCCGCGACTCCCAGTCCGCCGCGGCGGCACGCGCCCGCAGCGCCTCCTCCAGGGTCACCGCCACGAAGCGGGTTCGCGTCCCCGGAGAGCACTGGGCGACCAGGTTGAGATCGGTGCTGATCACGGTGGCCAGCATGGCGTAGCCGCCGCCGGAGACCGCGTCGCGATGCAGGATGATCGGCTCCACGCCGCCCGGCACCTGGATGGAACCGATCGGATATCCGGCGTCGACGATGTTGGAGGGGTCGGACCCCGCGCCGAACGGCTGAACCCGCTGCTCCCATTCCAGCACCGGACCGGAGTATCGGAAACCGGTGCGGTCCGCGACCGGGGTCAGCGACCACTCCGACTCCAGCAGGCAACTGCGGCCGGCGTCGGTCAGCCGGTAGTCGTACAGCCCCATGACCACCCGTAGCTCGACGTCACGGCTGTGGACGGGCCTGAGCTCCTCGGGCACGACCCTGCCTGGGGTTCCTTCGGCCCCGCCGATCGGGACCAGGTCGCCCTTCCTCAGGTTCCGGCCCTCGAAGCCGCCGAATCCGCCCAGCGCGTAGGTCGACCGGCTGCCCAGCACCACGGGAACGTCGAACCCACCGGCGACGGCGATGTAGACACGCGCGCCCGCCTGCAGGAAACCGAAGGTCAGCCGGTCTCCGGCCGCGACCGCGAAGGACTCCCACTGCGGGACCGGTGCTCCGTTGAGCAGCACCGGCATGGTCGCGCCGGTGACGGCCACCACCGTCGGCTCGTCGAACCGCAGGGCGGGCCCCATGTAGGGCGACTCGATGACCGCCGCGTCCGGGGTGTTGCCGACGAGCAGGTTGGCCGCGGCCGCGGCGCGCAGATCGGCGGCGCCGGACGGCGGGATGCCCACGCTGTAGTAGCCGGGCCGGCCGCGGTCCTGGATGCTTGAGGCCAGCCCGGGCTCCAGAATCTCAACCGGCATAGAGAGCTCCCAGAAGTTCGGTGTTGTAGCCGTCGGGGTCGGCGAGGAATCGATCGAGGTCGAAGGTGATCGGGCGCTGGCGGTAGCGGTAGGTGCCGGCCTCGACCTGCGCTCGGATGTTGTCGTATTCGGCACTGTCGATACCGCGGAACTTGACGATGTCGCCGGGACGGAAGAACACCATGAAGTCGCTGAAGTCGGCGAGCCTCTGCTCCGGGTCGAAGATCGGCACGGGGGTGACGCCGAACATCTGGTACCCGCCGGCTCCGCGGACCGAGTAGATGCAGGCGAAGCATCCGCCGTGTCCGATGGTGAGGGCGGGCGTGTCGGTGCGCGGCCTCAGATACTTGGGCAGCTCGAGCTGGCGTTCCCGGGGAACCATCTGGAACATGAACGGCAGTCCGGCCACGAAGCCGACCATCGAGGTGATCCACGGCGAGCCCGAATGGGCGTCGATGAACGCCTGCACGGAGTCCATGTCGTTCTCGACGGCCGCGAACTCCAGGTCGTTGCCCTCGGGCCGCTGGTGCCGGTCGCGGAACCTGGCCCCCGTCTCGTTGGTGAACGGGTCGTCGTACCAGACGGGGACCTCGAAGATCCTGGTCTCGATGCTCCGCGAGGGTGAGCCCGCGACCTGCTCCTCGGCCGCCCTGACCGCCGCCTCGACCGTGGCGGGCGGCACGACGTCGGGGTCGAACCTGATCAGCAGGGACGCGTTCGCCGGGCAGATGTCCACGATCCCCGGCAGCCGGTTCTCGGTGAGCGCCTTCGCCACCGCCATGGCCGTGAAGTTGACCTCAAGGCTCATCGCCTCGGCGAACTGGACGACCAGATGCTCGTCGCCACCCCAGGAGTAGCGGCTCTCGCCTGCTCTGCACACGGTGTTCTCCTTCACTTGCCGCCCCCGGTCCTGGTGCCGGCCATCCAGTCCTCCAGGAAGGTGGTGTGGTACCGGCCGTCGCGGAACTCCTCGATGTCGATCACCTCGCGCAGGAATCCCGCGGTGGTGACGACACCTTCTATCTCGACCTCGTCCAGGGTCCGGGCCATGCGGGCGATCGCCGCCCGGCGGCTGTCCCCCCAAACGATGATCTTGGCGAGCAGGGAGTCGTAGAAGGGGCTGACCTCGCTGCCCGGCCCGAATCCCGAGTCGATGCGGACGAACGGGCCGCCCGGCATCCGCATGGCCGACAGCACGCCGGGGCTGGGCATGAACCCGAAGTCCGGGTTCTCCGCGTTGAGCCGCACCTCGATGGCGTGGCCGCGGAACTCGACGTCCGCCTGGCAGAACGACAGCGGGTCGCCCGAGGCCACCGTGAGCTGTTCGCGGACCAGGTCCCGGCCCGTCACCATCTCCGTCACCGGATGCTCCACCTGGATCCGGGTGTTCATCTCGATGAAGTAGAACCCCTCGCTCGCGGAGTCGTAGAGGAACTCGACGGTGCCGGCCCCGGAGTAACCCGAGACCTTGGCGAGCGCGACGGCGGCGTCGGCCATGGCGGTGCGCACGTGATCGGGCAGGCCCGGCGCTCCCGCCTCCTCCAGCACCTTCTGCCGCCGACGCTGCATCGAGCACTCGCGTTCCCCCAGGTGGACGAAGTTCTCTCCGTCACCGAACACCTGGACCTCGATGTGCCTGGCGTTGGGAACGAACCGCTCGATGTACACCAGCCCGCTGCCGAACGCCGCCTGGGCCTCGGCCTGGGCGACCGGCAGCGCCTCGGCGAGCTCCGTCGCGTCGGCCACGATACGGATACCGCGGCCACCGCCGCCCGCGGCGGCCTTGACCGCCACCGGGTATCCCGCCCTCGTAGCCGCGGCCAGAGCCTCGGACAGGCCGTCGACGGGCCCGTCGGATCCCGGCACCGTCGGCACTCCGGCCTCCTCGGCGGCGGATCTGGCCCGTGCCTTGTCCCCCATCAGCCGGATCGTCTCCGCCGACGGTCCGACGAAGAGGAGCTTGGCCCCGGTCACCTTGTCGGCGAACTCGGCCCGCTCGGAGAGGAATCCGTACCCGGGATGCACCGCGTCCGCGCCCAGATCGACCGCCGCCGTGACGACGGCGTCCATGTTCAGGTAGCTGCGGGAGGCGGCGGGCGGGCCGATGAGCACCCGCTCGTCGGCCAGCCGGACGTGCAGGGCGTCCTGGTCGGCCTCGCTGTACACCGCCACCGTGCTGATCCCGAGTTCGCGGGCGGCCCGAATGATCCGCACCGCGATTTCGCCGCGGTTGGCGACCAGCAACTTACGCAACAGGATCAGTCCTTCTCGATGGTGACGACGCCGTCCCCGGGGCCGATGATGCTCTCGTTCTCCGCGTGGATCGCCGTCACGGTCCCGCTCTCCCCGGCCTTGATCTCGGCGAACTGCTTCATGACCTCGACCAGGCCCACGGTCGTCCCGGCGGTGACCACACTGCCCACCTCGACGAAGGGCGGCTGGTCGGGCGCGGGCCGGGTGTAGAAGACGCCGGGGAGCGGAGACTGCACAACGTGCTCAGACATGAGAAGCCTTTCAGGACGACGAGTTCGTCGAATCGATGACATTTCTGATGGCGGAGGCGACTTCCACCGCGTTGGGCGTGTCCGAATGGACGCAGACCGTGTCGAATCTCATGGGGATCCGCTCGCCGGTGACGGCAATGGCGACTCCCTCTTCGAGAGCAACGGTCATTCGCTCCACCGCTCGCTCGACAGGTGTGGCATGCGGCCGCCTGGCGATGATCAAACCGCCTTCGGCCGTGTATTCGAGGTCGACGTAGAACTCGGCGAGAAATGGAATTCCCCGAGCCTGGCAAACCCGCTCGTGCGCGGTGCCCGCCATTCCGAAGACCGGCACCTCATACGTCGCGGCGACGTCGCACACCGCGTCCATCAGTGCCTCGTCCCGCGCGACCATGCCGTACAGCGAGCCGTGCGGCTTGATGTGATCAAGAGGTACACCCGCGGAGTCGAGGAAGCCCTTCAGCGCTCCCACCTGGTACTGAACGATGTCACGTACCTCATCAGGGTACAACTTCATCTCGCGTCGCCCGAAGCCGACCGGGTCGGGCAGTCCCGGGTGCGCGCCCACGGAGACCCCCGCCGCGGCGGCGCCCGCGACGGTCTCGCGCATGCCGCTCGGGTCTCCGGCGTGGAACCCGCACGCCACGTTCGCCGTGTCGATCAGGGCGAGCAGCGCCCCGTCGTTTCCGAAGGAATGGATCCCGAAGGATTCCCCCATATCGGAATTCAGAGTGACCTTCATAATCACACCTTTCCTGCGTACACCGCGGCGGCGAGTCGAGTACGGAGACGGTCGGCGACAACCGCCAGAGCCAGCACAATGCCGGTGACTATCATTTGATAGTAGGAATTGATTTGCGCCAGATTCATGCCGTTGGCGACGATTCCAATGAAAACCGCGCCCAGCACCGCGTCGAGCACCCGGCCGGATCCGCCGCGGAGGCTGACCCCGCCGATGACGGCCGCGGCGATCGTCTGCAGCGGAAGGGAGGCTCCGATGTTCGCCTCTCCGGTCTCGATGCGCGCGGTGAGCAGCACGGACCCGACCGCCGCCAGGCCTCCGGCCAGCACGTACGTCAGGATCAGGGTGCGGAACTCGCTGACCCCGGAGAGCCTGGCCGCGCGCGGGCTCGACCCGACGGAGTAGATGTGGCGCCCCTGGCGGGTCAGGGTCAGAAACAGCCAGAGGAGCCCGGCCGCCAGTGCGGCGAGCCAGATGGAGACGCCGATCCCGAGGACGCTGCCGAAGCCCAGCCAGTCACTGAACTCCTGGGGCAGGCCGGAGACCGGCACGCCCGAGGTGAGCATCAGGGCGAGCCCGGAGAACACCGAGGCGGTCGCCAGCGTCATGATGAAGGGATTGATGTTCAGGCTCGCCACGCCCAGGCCGTTGACGAGCCCGCAGATCATGCCGACCAGCACGCCCGCGGCGACACCGACGAGCACAGCCGTCAGGGGGGAGGAGGTCTCCGACTGGGCGGTCATCGCCATCGCCGTGGTCACCGAGACCAGCGCGGTGATGGCACCGATCGACAGGTCGAACCCGCCGACCAGCAGCACGGCGAACTGGCCGAGAGTGGCGATGATGATGTACGAGTTCTGCCGCAGCGCCGAGTGGATGTTGTCCACGGTCAGGAAGTTGTCCGACATCGCGGAGAAGGCGATCAGCGCGACGACCACGAGGATGGGCAGCACACCGATCTTGACGAATGTGCGGGCGGCGTACGAGATCACAGATCTCCGAGGTCGTAGGGCCACTCCGACCTCACCGGGGAGGGTCATGCGATCTCCTTTGTCGCTGGTTCGTCCCAATGCATCATGTGGCGCAGGACCGTTTCCTCACTGAGGTCGTCCCGCTGTATCTCGGCGGTGATCGTTCCGTGCGAGAACACGTACACCCGGTGACAGAGATGAAGGATCTCCGGCAGTTCCGAGGAGATGACCAGCACGGCGTTGCCCTTCCGGGCGAGCTCGACGATCTGGTCGTAGATCGTCACCCGGGCGCCGACGTCCACCCCGACCGTCGGCTCGTCCAGCATGTAGGTGTCGCAGTCCCCCAGGAGCGCCCGCCCCAGCAGGCCCTTCTGCTGGTTGCCGCCGGAGTAGCTGTCGGCCGGGCGCTCAGGATCGGCCGGGTTCAGTTTCATCCGGCGCAGCATGTCGCCGGCCGCCGCGCGCTCGCGTCCCGGCCGCAGCACCGGCCCGCTGGACATCGGCGCCCGGCGCAGCCAGGGAAGCGTGACGGTCTCGCGGAGCGGACGGTTGAGGAACAGCCCCTCGGTCTTCCTGTCACTGGGCAGGTACACCACGCCGGACTTCATGACACGGGCGGGATCGGCGCCGGTCAGATCCTTGCCGGCGATCGTCAACGTCCCGGAGTCGATCCGCTCCAGGCCGAAGCAGGCACGGGCCGCGGTGGACTTGCCCGATCCCATGAGACCGGCGAATCCCACGATCTCCCCCGCGCGGAGCTCGAAGCTCGCGTCGCGCACCGCGCCGTCGAAGGTCGTGATGCCGCGGGCGGCCAGCACCACGCCGGTACCGGGTTCGGGCAGTTCGGGGTAGAGGTCCTCCACCACCCGGCCCGTCATCAGGCCGATCAGCTCGTCGTCCGGCGTGCCACCGGGAACCGTCGTGATCAGCCGCCCGTCCCGCAGCACGGTCACCCGGTCCGCGAGGCGCCGGATCTCGGCCATCCTGTGCGTGATGTAGATGATGCCGACCCCTCGGCCGCGCGCCTCCTCGACGAGGGCGAACAGCCGCTCCGACTCCTCCTCGGTCAGCGAGGCGGTCGGCTCGTCCAGGATGAGCACGCTGAGCTCGGGCCGGAACGCCTTGGCGATCTCGACCATCTGCTGCTCGGCCCGGCTCAGCGTCTCCACCAGCCGATCCGGCGAGATGCGGAAATCGAACTCGTCCAGGCGCGCCTGCGCCAGCTTCCTGCTCTGGCGCCGGTTGACGAATCCGTACCGGCCGGGCTCGGAGCCCATCACCAGGTTCTCGGCCACGGTCATCGTGGGCATCAGCGAGAACTCCTGGAACACCGCGCTGATGCCCAGCTCGCGTGCGGCCGCGACGCCGGAGAACTCGACGGTCCGCCCGCCGACCTCGATGGTCCCGCCATCGGGGTGCTGTGCTCCGGAGATGACGGAGATGAGGGTGGACTTCCCGGCCCCGTTCTCGCCGAAGAGTACGTGCACCTCACCTCGGCGGAGCTCGAAATCCACCTGGTCCAGCGCGGTCACACCCGGGTACTTCTTGGTGAGCCCGCGGATCCGAAGCACGGCTCCGTGGTCAGGTTCGGTCATAGGAGGCAATCTTTCTGATGGTGGAACGCTCCAGCTGGGCCGGAACCGACGCGACGGGTCAGCTGCCGGCCTTGACCTGGAACGTCGGGGACCATCCCTCGGGCGCCAGCGTGGTCGTCAGGTCGAAGTCACCGAGCGTGTCCTTGGTGACCATGACGAGCTCCGGCCCGACGTGCTTCATGAACTCCTTCTTCTCCAGCGCCCGGACGGCCTGGTCGATGGCGATCCGGCCCTGCAGCACGGTGCTGTCGCTCGGCGCGCCCTGCACGGTGCCGCGCTGGATTCCGGTGTGGGTACCCGGGGTGAAGTAGTAGCCGGCGACCTTGATCTTGTCGCTGAGGCCGCGGTCCCGCAGGATCGGCCCGGCGGCCTCGGCGGTCACCGCGGTGCCGATGATGTAGTCGATGTCCGGGGTGGCGGCGAGCACGTCCTCGATCAACCGGGTCTGGGCGTCCTTGCCCGTGTCGCCCCACTTGGTGTCGACGATCTCCACCTTGCTGTCCTTGAGCGCGCTCTTGAAGCCCGCCTCGCCGGCCTCGGCCCAGCCGGCGCCGCTCGGCCCGGGGAACCAGGCGACCTTGACCGGCTCTCCCTTGGAGTCCTTGATGAGCCAGTCGGCCGTGATGGCGGCCAGGTCGTTGAACGAGACGAGCGACTTGGCGGTGATCTTGTCGCTGGACATGCCGTTGACGACGTCGATGATCGGCTTACCGGTCGCCGCCAGGCGGTTCACGGTGCTGTTGAGCCCGTCGTAGGAGATGGCGCCGATCACCAGGGCGTCGGCGCTCTGCGCGCAGTCCTCGATCTGCTGGGTCTGCTTGTCGAGGTTCTCGTAGCCGCCCGCCTCCACCATCGTCATGTTGACGCCGGCTTCGCGCGCCTGCTCGGCCACCCCGTAGTTGAGGCCCAGCCAGTAGGCGTCCTTCATGTGGGGCACCGACACGCAGATGTTCCAGGCCTTCTCCGCCTTCCCCACGGGCGTGTACTCCGCCTTGGTCCGCTCGCTGTCCATGGAGAAGTCGGCCCACACGTCGACCTTCGCCGGCGCCCAGTTCTTGGCGGGGGCCGCCGAGGCGGCCGTGGCGCCGTCGGCCGCGCCGGTGGGGGTGGATGAGCCGCAGGCCGCAAGCGACAGCATGGCCACAGCGGAGGTCGCCAGGAAGGCGGGATGCTTGAACCGCACGAATGCTCCCTTTATTCGTTCCACATCGGGAACTTCGCGTACAGGGGTGGGATGCCAAGCAGTCAACAGGGATGCCGGTTTCACCGTCTACGTGCGTGCGGGCCAAGGCTGCGGAGCTTGTATTGTGCAGTTGCACAGCGTGAGGCTCCGCCACAGAGAGGAATCCGCCCCATGGCCCTGACGCTCGACCAGCTCATCGCCGAAGCGGTCCTGGAGCTGACACTGGTCACGCCCAGTAGCCCTGAGCTGCTGCAACG
Source organism: Streptosporangium sp. NPDC006013 (assembly GCF_040614275.1). Lineage (NCBI taxonomy): Bacteria > Bacillati > Actinomycetota > Actinomycetes > Streptosporangiales > Streptosporangiaceae > Streptosporangium > Streptosporangium sp. NPDC006013. The sequence continues at coordinate 4,980 of NZ_JBEXUE010000184.1, read as the reverse complement.
CACCGTTCGATGGGTCGCGTCCACCGAACTGGTCGACCCCACCCCCTTCCTGCGCGGGGCCGAGCTGGTGCTGACCACCGGTGCCTTCATCGGCGCGGATGACTACGAAGGGTGGCGGGCCTTCACCCAGCGGCTCAAGGCGGTGCGGGCCACGGCCCTCGGTTTCGGCTGCGGTCTGACGCACCAGGAGGTGCCGCGCGCGCTGGTCGAGTGCGCCACGGCGGTGGACCTGCCGCTGCTGATCGTCCCCTACAACGTGCCCTTCGTACGGATCAGCGAGTTCGTCGCCGACGCGATCATCGCCGACCGGTTCAAGGACATGGGGCGGGCCTCCAATCTCGCCGCCGAGCTGGCGAGATTCATCTCCAACGGGGCTCCCCTGGCGGCCCTGCTGAAACAGATCGCCGAGGAGATCAAAGGTGAGGCGGCCATCGTCGACATCGACGGAAAGGTGATGGCGAGTTGGCCCTCGCACTGGGAGTGGCAGACCGACCTGGTGCTGGAGGGGCTGGCCACCAACGGGACGACCGGTTACTTCGCGGTACCGCTCGACCAGGCCGGCGCGCACGACCACGTTCTGGTCGGCCGGTCCGACGAGGCCATGGAGATCGTCCGGATGGCCATGGGTTCGGCGGCGACCCTGGTCGCGATCGACCTGACGCGGAGGTTGCAGGAGGAGCCGTCGAGCGCGACGCGGATGGCCGCGGTGCTCGCCGGCCTGACCGACTGGACCACGCCCACGACAACGCTGATCAGAGCGCTGCGGGTGGCGGGGTTCGAAAGCGACGTGCCCTTCGTCGTGCTGGTCGCCCATCCGAATCCCGCGTTCTCCGCCGGCTACTCCCTCCGGCTGCGCCTGGCCGTGGAGCAGGTGCTGCCCATGGTGCGTTCGGTGCGCAGCGGCGAGACCCTGGTGCTGCTCGCCCAGGGCGACGTCGCCGACGCCACGGGCAAGGTCCTGGAGGTTCTCCGGCGGGAGATGCCCAGCCGGCGGATCGTCGTGGCCGGACCGGCACACGACGCCGGGGAGGTTCGCATGGTCTTCGCGTCCGCGCGTGCCGTGATCACCCCGGACCAGTCGAGCCCGATCCGCGCCCGCGCCTTCGACCTGACCTCGATCGTGGCCGCGGCCGCCGGCCGGGGCGGGCAGCATGCCGCGCGGGAGTTCCTGCAGCCGCTGATCGATCACGATGCCAAGACCAACGGCGAGCTGCTCCACACCCTGCGGACCTACCTGCGACTGGATGCCAGACAGCACACGACGGCCCAGGTTCTGCACGTGCACCGCAACACCCTGCGATACCGGCTCGCCCAGATCGGCAGGCTGCTCGAAGCCGACCTGGACCACCTTGACACCCTGCTGATCTGCAACCTGGCGTACCGGATGTACGACCCGGCGGGCGGCTGACGCCGGCTCAGCGGTCGCCCTCGCCGCGCGCGGCGAGGGCCTCACCCAGCTCGTCGGCGTGACGCAGGGTACGGATCAGGAACGGCACCGCGAACGCGATGACCGAGCGCTGCGCCCCGCGGGCCTTCGCCGCCTCGCGCACCTCAGCGGCGATCTTGGACAGCGCGGCCACCGACTGCAGGGTGAGCCCGACGAGCAGGCCGATCCGGTCCGGACGCACCCCGAACCGCCGCAGCGGCCGCAGCCCGCGCTCGACGGCGGACACCACGTCATCGACCCTGGTGGTGATCGTGAACAGGTTCGCCGCGGTCAGCGCGGCCACGATTCGCAGGCACACCAGCACGGCCGCGTCCAGGCCGAGCAGCCACCACTGCAGCGCGAACATGAACGCCACCAGCACCCCGAGCGTGCGGGCGACCCGCAGGCAGCGCCCGGGCGAGACCCGTGCCAGCGCGTACCCCAGGACCATGACGGCGCAGATCCCGCCGAGCCACACGGGAGAGCGCAGGACGAACACCACCGCCGCGAGCCCGAGCAGGGCGAGGAGCTTCCAGCCGGCCGGTGTCCGGTGCAGCGGACTCGATCCCGGCTCGTACCATCCGCCCAGCATCAGCCGACGAGCTTCCGGTAGTGGCGCAGCGCGGGGTCCGGCTCGTCGTCGGCCACCACGCGGCCCCCGTCGAGCACGATCACCCGGTCGAAGTCGCCGAGCAGGTCAAGGTCATGGGTAACCAGCACGACCCGCTGCCTCAGCCCCGCGAGCAGGGTGCAGAACTGCCTCTTGTTCCGCAGGTCGAGCAGCGTCGTCGGCTCGTCGCAGACGAGCACGTCGGGGTCGAGCACGAGCATCCCGCACAGCGCGAGCAGCTGCTTCTGGCCGCCGGAGAGCTGGTGCGCGGGATGGTCCGCGTAGCCGCCGAGCCCGTGTTCGGCCAGGATCTCGGCCGCCCGCGCGGCACGCTCCCCGGCGGAGAGCCCGCTGCGCCGCAGGGAGAAGGCGACGTCCTCGCCCGCGGTCGGCATCACGATCTGGCTGTCCGGATTGGTGAAGACGAAGCCGACGCGCCGCCGTACCTCACGGCCCTTGCGGCTCGGGTCCAGCCCGTCGACCAGCACCCGGCCGGTGCTCGGCAGCACCAGGCCGTTGATCATGCGGGCCAGGGTGGACTTTCCCGAACCGTTCGCGCCGACGAAGGCCACCCGCCGCTCGGACAGGCGGAGGTTCACTTCGGACAGCACGACCCGTTCGCCGTAGTTGTGCCCGACATCCTCGAACTCGATCACGGAGCCGTCTTCCGCCTCGTCCGGGAGCGGGGGATCGCGAGCATCATCCGGTCCGCGTCGCCGGTCTCGCCAACAGGCCCGGCAGGGCGCGATGCACCACGGCGGCGATCAGCGAGGCGGCCACCACCTTGAGCAGATCACCAGGCACGAAGATCAGCGACTGCAGCGCGGCCGCCGGCAGGTCTCCGATGTACACGCCGAGGAACGGGATGCCGATCAGGTAGTCGGCGGCCAGCCCGGCCGCGTTGGCCAGCAGCAGCACCGGCAGCCCGACGCGCTTGGCGCGCGACACGATCAGACCTGCGACCAGCGCCGACAGGACCCAGCCGATCAGGAATCCACTGCTCGGCACGAAGAACGAGGCGATACCACCGTGCCCGCCGGAGAGCAGCGGCAGGCCGATCGCGACCAGCCCGAGGAACAGTGCGACGGACGCGGCGCCACGGCGCGCGCCCAGGATGCTGCCGGCCAGCAACGGCCCGGCGTTCTGGATCACGATGGGGACGCTCGAACCGCCGACGTAGATTCCGGGAAAGATCCCCAGCACCGCGATGAAGGCGGCGAAGACGACCGTACGGGCAAGATCGACAGCGGGCAGGGGGGAGCGGGACTCTGACACATCAGACACGATATCCGCTGGTCATCCCAGAAACGCCAGGGCCGGTGGGGTGAGCCCCCTCAGCCGTTCGCCGTGGCGGGAAACCCACGGCCGCGCTTCGGCTCGGCCTCCGAACCGGGGGCCGGCTCGACGCCGCCCGGGAGGATCCCGGTGATGCGGTCCAGCGTCATGTTCGCCTCTCCCGCGGCCCGGTGGCCGGCCTGACGTCCTTCGAACCGCAGTGGTGGTGCAGTGGTGGTGCACTGGTGGTACGGTACGCCACCGGCCAGGTCGATCTCGTCACCTATTTCGGCGCAGCCGGTATCGGCATAATCGTTGGCCGCGAACAGACGCGCCAAGATATCGACGATCCGCTCTCGCATCTCGTCATATCGCGCGGTGCGACCCGCCCCGATCTTTCACCTTGTTTTCTCTTTAACCGGCATGACCGCGCCCGTGTCTCCATACGGATCGCCACGCACAAGTACAGATCACTCAGTCCGTCGAACGTCGATCTCGAGATGGCAGACCATGGCGCGGCGTACCCGGGAGCACGCGATCAGACGCTTCCCGAAGGGTGAGCCGATTGCGTTTCACGACCCGCTGGAAGTCTCGTCGTGAACCATGCCCCGGGGATTCTCGGCTCAACGACCGGTCGGCGTACGAGCGATTACATTACCCCGAATCCCACGCCCGCCCTCTCCGGTCCGGAATTCCTCAGCGTCCCGCCGGAAACTCGTAGATCAGGCGAATCGCGTCGTCGATGGCCTTGTAGACGTTGTCGATGGTCCGGCGTCCCATGATCCAGGCGCGCAGCTCCCCGTTGAGGACGGCCGTGAGGACGCTGAAAATCGCCTGGTGGTCCTCGTCCAGAGCCTCCTCGCTCGCGAAACCGGATCTCACGATGTCGACGAAGATCCCGTCGAGCGAGTGGTAGATGTCCGCGACATAAGGGTCGGACGCCGTCTCCAACACGATGAGAACCCGATAGAACTGGGGCTGCAGCTGAAACGCGCGAACCGTGCGATGAAGCACATCACCGATGCGCTCGCGCTCCGTTTCTCCAGCAGGGGCGGACTTGTCGAGTTTGCGCTTGAGCCCTTCCTGCCACTCCCGGAACGCGGCCGCGAAGAGATGCTCCTTGGAGGTGAAGTACCTGTAGAGCGTGCCCAGCGCCACACCCGAGTCCCGCCGGATGAACGTTTCACGCTCGGCGCACGCCTTTTCACAGCTTTGACCAGGTCATCCACATGTCGGAGGCCGGAGCCGGTGGCCGCCTACCTTCGGACGGCCGCCGATGTGATACTTCCGGTGCCGGGAAGCCCGATTCGAGCGCCCCGCGCGTTTCTCCGGAAACACACTTCGTTCATGCCGCAGGAGAATTGATGCGCAGAATGCGAGCTTTACTCGTTTCGGCCTTCCTTGCCACCGGCCTGGTGCTGTCCGTCGGCGTGCTGCCCGCGCAGGCCGCCACACTCAGAAACGTCTACTACTACGACTGGGACTGCCACCGGGTCGGAAACCTCGGCATCCAGGAGGGGTGGTGGACCTCGTACACCTGCACCCCCCAGTCCGGGTTCTGGTTCCTCTACGCATGACGCCGCTCCCGGCACGCCCGCGTGCCGGCCGGCGGCCGGGAGCGGAGCCGAAAGGGAGTGCACACGTCTGAACTCCACGCACACGCCGAACA